>JAZNJP010000067.1:0-21742 GCA_045578125.1 Candidatus Gastranaerophilales bacterium
AATAAATTACATTTCATGGGTGACAAATAACGAAAATATAGACAAATTATGCGCAAAAGACTATAATTATCTTATGTTACAAAATGCTACTAAAGCTATAACCCAAGCATTTAGCGGAAGTTTTATAAAGAAGTTAAGTCAATATCTCCATGATTGCGTTAGAGAAGAAGTAAAAAGTTCGACTTTTAGAAACCTAAAAGGCGATAAAGATAACAAATGGCGCTTTATTGACGGTGAAGAAGAACTATTCTCAAACTATGAAACACCGCTTCTTTTAGACGGCTCAGACCCTCTTCTCACTGAACTTATGATTCAAGGAGATATGAGCCAAAAGGAACGTTATCTTCTTTATGGTTATTTATTTTTAGTGGGTAAAAACACAAAAGTTAAAAAGAACAATGAATTTTTAACCCCACTTTTATATGTGCCATGCACACTTCAACGTGAAGGAAAGCAGATTTGTTGTTCGTTGAATGAATCTGTATTATCTCTGAACACTGGCGCCATTGCGCAACTTATTAAAAAAGATGATGAAGAAGAAATAGACCAACTTTTATCAGGTTTATTAGACGCAGTTCCTGAATTGCCACTTACAAAAGACGGGCTTGAAATATTCCTCACAACCCTAAAATCAATTATTCCAGACCTTGAAATTCAATATAACGTTGACCATAAAGATACAAAAGATATCAAAAACATGGACGATTTCTACCAAGAAAAAACTTTGGAAGAAATTGAAAACTTTGATTTTGACTCATTAGATGAAATATCAAAAGTTAAAAAAGTAAAACTTGATAAACTTGTGCTTGAAAACACTCAAGCGGTAATTTTGACTAAAAGACCAACTGTAACCGCTGGGGTTTTACACGAACTTACTCAAATTGGCGAAAAATCATCTGGCACAATTCGAGAAAACGCGCTCAACGTAATTAATCAAGAGTATATGAAATCTAAAGGTCGTGGCGAGCAAAAAATTAAAGAACCTAAAGAATTTAAAGATTTTTTTGCAATTACACCGCTTCAACTTAGCGATTCTCAAGAAAATGTTATAAGAAAAATTGAAGATAACGACTTTTTAGCAGTTTATGGCCCACCAGGAACTGGCAAAAGCCAAACTATCGTTAACCTTGTGGCGCATTTGATTGCAAAAGGCAAAACTGTGCTTGTTGCAAGCAGAATGGACAAAGCAATTGATGTTGTTGCAGAAAGATTAAACGAGCTTGATGCGCCATTTTTAGCACTTCGAGCAGGCAGAGCAAATTATCAAAAACAATTGATGTATGACCTTGAAGACTTACTTTCGGGCAAAATTGAGCTTGATGAAGGATATGAAGACGCAGTTCTTGCTAATGTCAGCGATATGGAAAAACTTACAGGCGAGATGAGAAGGCTTGAAGATAGCGTTGAAAAAATTATAAAATCTGAAGAATTATATTCCGAACTTCAAGTTGAAAGAGACGAAATTGCAGAAGCAATTGGCGAAGTTTGCTATATCAAAAAGCGCTTAAAACAAGAAGACATCGAGCTTTTAAGGCAAACAATCGAAAATATTAGCAAAAACATTGAAAAGAAAAACATAATTTTCAACATTTTGCGCACACTTGATTATGGCAAAATCAAAAAAGTTTTAGGTATTAGAAAATTTGATAAAGAAGAAATTCTCTCAAGGCTTCCATACGAGCTTGATTTAGAAGAATACAACTCAAAACTTTCAAAAATTGAAAATCATATTTTCAAACTTGGAAACCTTCAACAAACTCTAAAAAGAATAAGTTCACTAAAAAACAAACAAAAAAATCTTGTTATAAATATTCTAAGAAACAAAAGACGCACAGCACTTAAAGACCTTCTTGCAGACCAAACAAAAAGGCAAAGGCTTATGGTTCACGCACGTTCTCTTGTTACAAGAAAACAACAATTACAAAACCGCCTTCTTGAAAAAGAAGATTTTAAACCTCTGCTCACAGCATTTCCTTGCTGGTGTTCAACAACTTATGCCATTTCAAACTCAATTCCACTAAAATCCGGCATGTTTGATGTTGCAATTATAGATGAAGCTTCGCAATGTGATATTGCATCATGCTTCCCTATTTTATACAGAGCGAAAAAAGTTGTAATTGTGGGCGATGATAAGCAACTTCCGCACTTATCTTTCCTTGAAAAAGCAAAAGAACAGTCGTTCTTAAACCAATATGAAATTGAAGATAAATATCAGCTCATGTGGCGCTTTAGAACAAATTCAATGTTCGACCTTGCAAATTATTATTCAACATCACCCGTTCTTTTAGACGAACATTTCCGCTCTCAAAAGCCAATCATCGAGTTTTCTTCAGATGAGTTTTATGGCGGAAGAATTAAAGTTATGAAGCCATATTTCCCAAAAGAACCAACCATTGAGCTTATCAATGTTCCGGACGGCAAAGTGGATTATGACATCACAAGAAACCACGCAGAATGCGAAGCTTTGGTTAAAAAATTAGGGGATATAATCTCTGAAGACTTGGGCGACACACCAACATCAATCGGCATTATCAGCCCATTTAGAGGGCAAGTTGAGCTTATTAAAAAAGCGATAATGCAAATTTTCTCCCAAGAAACAATACAAAGGCATAAAATCGAAGTGGGCACAGCGCACACATTCCAAGGCGATGAAAGAGACATTATGCTCATTTCTTGGACAATTGCACCAAATTCCCACTCTCAAAGTTTAATGTTCTTGCAAAAGCCAAACTTATTTAACGTGGCAATCACTCGTGCAAGAAAGAAAATTTATAACTTTACTTCAAAAAATGTTCAAGATTTGCCTGAAGGCTTGCTCAGAAACTATTTTGAATATGTAAGACAAAGCATCAAAAATGATTTTGAATTTACGCCAGATAAAGCCGTTTTCAAGAACGAATTTGAAAAAGAAGTGTTCTTTGAAATCAAAAATATGATACAAGAAGAAAATCTTGATTTAGATGTTTATTCTTCTGTGAACATTGGCGGTGTGAACGCTGATATTATGGTGGGCAACATTGTAATTGAGTGCGATGGCGTTAAAGATAACACCAAAAAAACCACGCCACCAATGAAAAAACAAAAAATTATGGAACGTTCCGGCTTTAAAGTTTTAAGATTTATCAAACGTGAATGGGATTTAAGCAAAAACACTTACATTGAAAAAGTCAGAACTTCCCTAAAACCATAAATTTGCCGATGTAGCTTAGAGGTAGAGCAATCGATTCGTAATCGATAGGTCGTGAGTTCAAATCTCACCATCGGCAAGTTTAAATTAAACGCCTTTCAAATTATACAAAATCGGCAAACTAACAATTAAACTCAAGCCGTACAGCAGCATTGCAACTACCGCAAAAATCGCTGCATATTTGAACCATTTTTCTATATCCAGACAATATCTCAAATTTGGGTCTTTTACTCTCATTGCATAAGTATCTAAATAATAAACAACATAAAGTGTTCTGAAAATTAACATGCCTATTTCATGATGAGTCACAGAAGAATTATATTCTTTCATCGTGAATTTTTCGATAATCCTCAAAATTCTATAAGAAAGCATTATCTCAATAATTACAACAAGCAAGAAAAGAGGTTTAAAAATTATCGAAAAGAAAACAAAAATACAAAATGAAATAAACAAAATATTAAACTTATTTAAATCTCTTTGAATAGCAATATTTCGTATGTTTTTAAAATTAGATGATATCCAAAACAAGCTATATATGAAAAACAGTCCAAATGCATTTAAAATTGTCTCACAAATTAAAAAAGAAGGAATTGAAACAAACTTAAACCCGGAAATAGCAGGCTCCACAAAAAACTCGCCACAATTCGGACATTTTTCAATGCTGTTATTTATTTTGTGTCCACAATAAGGACAAGCTACCTTTTGATTTTCCATGCATTTAATATTACCAAATATTTATTGAAATTGCCACTTAATACCTAGCAAAAATTATTTTCAGCGGTTTTAAAGTATTAAAAGGAGAGATTAATGATTAATAAAATAAGTTTCGCAGGGCGCGTGATTTGGGCAAATAATGTAAGAAATTTATCGCTTGATAGCGAAGTAAATGCAATTAGAGAATACACTATGAAGCACGATTGCGATGTTGTTGTTTGCGATAGAGATTATTATATGGACGACACAGGAAAATATCATTGCATTGTTTTAAAAGAAGACCCGACAACGGGAAAAAACTTAACCAAAATGAAAATTTTTGATTTCAAACACCCTGAAAACGATAAAGAAAAAGAACTTGATTTCACTATATAAAATTCGCGCAGAACTTACAAAACACGAAAACGCGCAAAATAAAAGCACAAAAAAGCCCTTCGATTAAGAAGGGCTTTTAATTATTTATTCAACAACTTCGAACATGTCTTTCCCGACAGCGCAAAGTGGGCAGAGCCAATCTTCAGGAATATCTTCAAAAGCAGTTCCTGCTGCAACTCCATTTTCTTCGTCACCTTTTGCTGGGTCATAAACATATTGGCAAACTGTGCATACATATTTTTGCATAATTTTTACTCCTTAATATCTATCTTCCTCTTTTATACAATTTTTTAGAAAATTTTGCAATCACCAAATAGGACAAACAAACAAAACAAATTATTTTTCTTTTCTTGCTTGCCTTAATTTGCCGTCAAATAAAACTCTATCAATAAACCCAAAGGAAGACTCAAAAAACCTTGGTGTTTCGCCTAATTTGTGGCAAATGTATAGATAGGTTTGGTGCATTAAATCCCTGTGCGAAATTGTTGGTTCTTTTTTGTTGGTGTAAACGCCAGTGATATAAGGTTCATCAAGCTTTGGGCTTGTTATTTCAAGCTCAAGCGCATAACCACCTCTGTGCTTCGCTCGTTTGAGCTCGATTGTGTCGCCTTCGGTCAGTGCTTCAATTTTCGGGTGATTCACAAATTTTTCATACTCTGAAACAGTTTTTGCGACAGCATCACGCGCTTCAGGCGAAGTCAGCCTGTCGTAAACATTATTATTCACACGAAAATTTGCACCAAATGTAATCATATGGATTTAAAAACTTGTGAATATTTTTATTGCCACCTATTCAGATTTTTCTTCTGATTGCTTTTCTTGACGAGTTAGGTCACTTATATTTAACTTTAACCAATTGCCACGTTCTGGGCTCACAAACTCTGCCAAGTGCACAAGCTCTTGGCATTCTGTGTTATTATCGATATAAAATCTATCATCACAAATAACATCGAAATTATATGTTTTTTGAAGTTTATCAAGCTCATAAGAGTTGAATGATTGAGTTAAGTGGCGCATTACCCATTCGCCAACGCCTCTGCCATAATGTTCTTGAGAAGCTTTGTTCACAGCTTTTGCAAGAGTACCGGTAATTATCATGCCATTACTACCTTCTGCTTTTTTGATAATTGCAAGGCGAGCAAGCGCAAGACAATATTTATCAATTGCATTTCTTCTTGCAGCTTCATAATCTTTTTTATATTCATCTTTAATTTTAATTGTAATTGTTTCAGATGTGTGGTTATCAATTACATCAAATTTTTGTGTATCTGCAAGATATTGCGCCAATTTTTTAGTTTTGATATTTTTTGGATAAGTTGTTTCTTCTGCCATAGTGAATTCTGCTTTGTGGCAACTTTTAATATCTTCAATTATTTCATCGTTAAAGCCCATTGCACGGCAGAAGTTTTCTATAATCGCAGGTGCTGAAGCACCTGCTCTCGATACTTTTTGCAAACTTAAACTTTGGCTCAAATAGCTACTTCCAGAAGATTTTACAAGAACTTTGTCTTTATCAATTACTTCAATATTTGAAATTCCGCAACCACCACCTGTAATGCAAGTTGTATAATATTTTCCTTCTGTGAGCATTCCTTGTTCATGAAGTTTTTTTGTCATCGCAAGCCCAGCGCCAAGTGCGTCTTGTAAGATTTTAAATTTCATATCAGACGCAACTTTAATACCTTCTGCTTCTAATCTTTCTTTAAATTTGCTAAAATCTAAGTCTTTTAGGGGTCTATTTTCGTTGTTTCTGTGGTTTGGAAGATAAAATGCATGTTGCTTTGAAGTGTAGCTTGGGAGGAAAATCGCCACATTTTTAAGCGCATTTTCTTCATCTCCATATCCTTTTTCTTCAACTGTTTTCTTGTTATCTCTTTGTATTCTTCCAATTTTTTCTACAATATGGTCAATAAATTCGTCACTACTTTGGAATTGGCTTTTGCCGAGGTCATTTACAGTTGTATTTTCTGTGTAGAAAACTTCGTCTTTAGGAGTTGAGGCATAATAAATTTTGCAAGACCCTTCTCTTTGAGAGCCTCCAATATCAAAAGTGATATTGCTTTTAAAATTTATGTTTTTGCGAACTAAATTTTGCGGTGTAAAATTAATTCTCATTATATTTCTCCTTATTTATAAAATTCTTTCTTCTTTTTGTTTATCTGTGATTTTTATTTCGTAATCTACCATTTCTAAATGTTTTCTAAACAGAGAATCATAGGTTTCAGGAATTTTTTCAAATTTTTCTCGAATTTTTGCAGGTGTTTCAATGTGTGGACTATCTTTTACAAGATATTTATCTGGTAACAAAATTGAATATTCTTTATCGAGTTTAATCGGCTCAAATTCCCCAGTTTCTTTGTTTCTGATTTTAATTGCGTCATAATACGCTAAATCAGATTGATTATTTTTAATCTTTTTAAACAACGACCTATTTACTTGAATATCCGACCATTGAATTAGCGAATTTCTTGTTCTTGATATTAGATTATTCAAAACATTCTCAATAATCAAGTCCGTTAATTCTTGCCCTGTAATTTTACCTATTTGAACACCTGACAAATCTTCATTCACGCCATCAAACATTTTAAGTAAATCAATGTTATTCAACGTGCTTCTTCTTTCATGGCTTTTAAGCCCATTTCTAAATATGCTCCCTGGAATTCCAACAGCATCAACATCGCTGTAACCTTTTTTGGCTAGAGCACCTTTTATTGCACTTGTTGTATAGTTTGCAATCACATTATTTGCATATCTTATAGAATCATCTAAAACTAGTTCTGAATTTTTTAGGTTCTCATTTTTGAAATAAACAAGCGGAACTAAATCTTCTTTCAAATTTTCATTCACAAATTCTTGAATTTTGGCATCTTTTCTTGCAATTGGTTCGTATTTTGTAATGTCAAATTTCCTTGCTCTAATTTCAGATAATTTACCATTATCATCAAATTGAAGTTGTGAAGTTCTTAAAAACTTGCTATTTTGCCCGTGCGATAAAATTAAAGTTTTTCCTTTTAAAATTTCAAATTCTTTATGGTCATGCCCATTTAAAATAAGGTCAATATCAGGGACTTTCTCTGCCATAAGAGAAGAAATTTTATTTCCTGTGTGCGACATTACAACAACAGCGCCTTTTGGGTTTTCTTTTTTGAATTTATTCACTCTATCTTCAACCACTTTGAATGTGTTTTGCAAATCCTCTTCCTCAAGCAAAACGTCGTTTTTGTTTGTGTTATCAAAAAATTCAGAACCAACAAGCAAATTTGGGCTGTAATAATCCATTGCAGGAATTGTCACCCCTAAAACTAGAATTTTATTTTTTAAATTTGGGTTTTTATTATCTTGAACTTCGTAGATTTTCTCAGTTGTTATATTTTTATTTTTTGCCATTAAATCTTGCGCGAGTGGAGATTTTTCAAGATTTATGTTTGTCATAATAGTTGTCATTGGAGTTTTATCAAGTTTATCAAAAAGCCACTTGTCTCCGCCATCAAAACAATGGTTTCCTGGGGTATAAACAGTGTGAAATTCATTCACAGAGCCTGCTGTTTTTTTTGCTGTTTCAATTATCTTTCTTAAAAAATTATGTTGAATATCGCCATTTAAGTTTTTTGGGTTAGTTAAAAAACCACTTTTTTTAGGATTCAAGAAAAAATCACCCGCAATTGCCAACATGTTTAATGTGCCACATTCATCGGCACGTTCAAACATATCTCTTTTATTTTGCTCAACTGCCTTTATAATCTGAGGCATAGCAAGAATGTCACCGTGATTATCTGCAGTGGATAATATATTCACCTGCGAAGATTTAAAAGATAATGAGGAATTATTAACCGCTCGTATCATGCTCTATCAAAACATGAAAACAAATTATGTTGCTAGAAAATTATTTTTCAAAACTGGTTCATTTTTTATTTTTTCAATCCAAAAGGGTTCTTGCGTAACGCTTAAATCCATTGGGATACCATATATTTTTATCTCCTCTGGTTTTATGTTTTGCACTTTAAAACCTAATTTTTGATAAAAACCTTTTGGATGTCTTTGAACCAAATGTAACTTTTGAGCATTGAGCAAAACATGTTTTGTGTGCCCTGATTGCAGGCTTTTTTCTACCGCAATTTGCATTAATTTTGTCCCAATTCCAGAATATTCATCTCTTGCATACGATTCAATATTAATAACGAAAATATCTGGCTCATCTGCTTTAATTTCAATATCACCTAAAATTTTATCATTTCTAACCATTGTATATTTTTCTTTTTTTGCCTCGCCTGTTTTATAAATTGAAGCAAGAACAGGTTTTTTCAATATTCCATTTTTTTTATAAATTTGAACATCTGCAATATGCTCTGATTCTTTTTCAAAAAAATCAGGCTTAATCTCAACCGAAGATGAACCCATAACCCTCCATTTTCTAGGCAAGATATGTGAAACACCAGAAATAAAAGAAATATTCATATTTTAATTATAACAAATTTATTCACAAACTGCAGAAAAAACGCAAGATTGCAGATAATCCATGTATTTTTTATCAAGATGGGCATAATCAAATAAAATTATTCCGCCAAGATTAAGTTCTCTCATGCTTCTGATTTGACGAAGCAAATCTTCAGGTTCACCTTCCATAAAACCAACAAAAGCCCCGGGGTAAACTGCAATGCCATTTGATTTTCTTTTAACTTCTCTCATCATTTTTTTTGCAAGTTCATCATCAGATGTAAGAATTAAAGGAGTAAGCGCATTCACATAGCCCGAATCTGCCCATTTAGACCAGTTTTGTTGTTTTGCAGATTTCGACATATCTTCATCTGGGAAAATAACCGCAGATAAAAGAACTTCTCTGTTTTCTAAAATTTCACTAACAGATTTTATATAGTTTGTGATTTTGTTTTGCCTATATTCGTCCCACGCACGCCATAAAGGTGTTTTATATTTGATTTCTATTGGGTCGATACCATAGATTTCTTTAAATTCATCACGCGCTATTTGAGTATAACCCCAATTAGACATTTCATAACCTTGTTCGTTTGGCCTTTGTGCTTGAGGGTATCTGATGTAATCAATATTAAAACCATCTATAGCATAACGAGCCGAAATCTCTTCTATAAGCTCTTGAAGGAATAAAATTACTTCTGGGTTAGCTGGATCTAGAAAATAACCTTTATGCTCCGTAGGGTGCCATGTAGGCTCCTGAGAATCAGCATTTATTTTATTTTTATTTCCCCAATGGGGCTTAACTGCTAAAATATTTTTCAAATCACTTGAAGGCGAAACATTTCCAATGTAAAAACTTTCAAACCAAATATTTACTTTAATGTTTCTTTTGTGAGCTTCTTTTATGTATATAGCTAAAATATCAGTGTCCTCAAAAATTGGATTTATTTTATTAAAACCATATTTTTCCATAGTTTTTGAAGGAAAAATTGTTTTTCCGTGGAAATATGTTTCAAGAAAAATAGTATTTATTCCTACCGCGCTTAAATTATCTAAAGTGGTAATAATTTCATCTCTTGTTTTTTCAGTTGGTCTAATCCAGACACCATGTAATTCGCCAGCAACATAAGGAAGAGTATATTTTAGCGCATTACTTGAAGCTTTAATTGATTGGTTAAGATAATGCAGAGCAACTTTGTCATTTCCAAAACGACCTTTTCTTAGATATTTTTTAGCCTCGCGCAAGTATTCGCGAACTTTTTTCTCATTATAAATCAATTTTTGCTCGTTTGATTTTTTGATTATTGCTTCAACTTCTTTAATTTTTGCCTCGGCATTAAATTCATAGCTATCAACCGTGGTTGTCGCTTTAATAGTGTTATTTTTTTCATCAAGCACCACACGAGTGCCAATTTTTATGTTTTTATTTATCCAAACTTTAGCATTTCCATGCCCTGAAATAATATATCCATTTTTTGGGATAATACTATCAGCACCTGTCAATTGAACAACAATTCCATCAACAATAACAGCTTCTTTTCCGAATTCATTTGTTCCTGTGCGAAGCCCCCAAGAAGGCTTGTAAACTATAAGTTGATTTGGACCTCTGTACCCAGGGAAAGAATTTGTAGCATTAATTTCAAATTTACTTGGGTAAATTCCGCTTAGTTTATAGCAAGCTTCAGAAATTATACCTTTTTTATCTGCCGCGTAAACAACTGTTTGCAAACCCACTATAATAAACAAACACGATATAAAAAATTTTCTAAGAAATTTACTCATATAAACTCAAAAGCTACTATATTCTATATAGTAGCTCAAGAATTTATTTTTTCAAAAATACTTAACAAAAGTTTTATTTAATGTTTGAGAAAGTCCAAGCATCCATATTTGGATTTTCATTATCTGCAACTTTTACGTCTTCTTCGTCTTCACCAGCTTGTTGTCCGCCGTGAGCAATTGGTTTGTAAAGTCTGTTGTAGTATTCTACAACCATTCTGTCAGAATTGAAGAACGCTTCAGAAGTTCTGATAGCTTGACGCATAAGTCTTGCCCACTCTTGTTTATTTTCATAATAAGTTGGGATAACTTGGTTTTCAATGATATCCATAACACAATCGTGGTCTTTCCAGTGTCTTTGATCCCAAGGCATTTCATCGTCAAGACCTGGGTATTGAACTGTGTAACCATTGATACCATCCCAAGTGCCTTCAACAGCCCAACCATCAAAGCTTGAAAGGTGAAGAGCACCGTTCATATTTGCGCTCATTCCTGAAGTACCAGAAGCTTCTAATGGACGAATTGGAGTATTCAACCAAATATCAGAACCTTTTTTAAGTTTTGCACTCAAACCAAGTTCGTAACCAGGAAGAACTACAACGTTTTTCATTTGTTGTGATTCTCTCAAGATATTGTTGAAAATTTCTTTACCATCTTTATCATCTGGGTGGAATTTACCAGCAAAAATCAATTGAACTTTGTTTTCATTTAAAAGTTTTTCAATACGTGGTTTATCCATTAAAATAAGCCAAGCACGTTTGTAGTCCGCAAATCTTCTTGCCCAAGTAATTGTAAGAACATTAGGGTCGAAACGTTTGCCTTGTGTATCTGAAATGTATTGGCATAAATCTTTTTTCATTTCGAGTTTTGCGTTTAATAACTCTTCATCTTTTTGAAGGCCATTAATTCTGCTATCTTGCCAATAGTGAAGGTTTACAGCATTTGTAATTGCTTTAATTGGGCATTTACCACTAACCCAATCCCACATTTTCTTAGCAACAAGACCATGAAGTTGTGAAACTGCGTTTGCAAGACGGCTCATGCGAAGCGCTGCAACTGTGAGCGAGAAGTTTTCTCCACCAAGTTCAACTGCTTTTTCCCTTGGGCAACCAGCAAAGAAACCGCCTTCGATAAGTGTATCAACCCAGTGAACTTCGTTACCAGCAGCAACAGGAGTGTGAGTTGTGAACACGGTGCGTTTTCTAACTTCGTTAAGGTTGCCTTTAAATTGTCTTAATAATTCAAATGCAGCAGGCAATGCGTGACCTTCGTTCATATGGATAACATCAAATTTATATCCAACTTCTTGAAGTATTCTTACACCGCCCACGCCAAGAACTGTTTCTTGAGCGATACGAATTCTTTCATCGCCATCATATAATTTGTGTGAAATTCTTCTAGCAAATTCAGAGTTGCCTTCAACATCTGTTGTAAGAAGATATATAGGGCAAGTGCTAAATAATTCAGGCTCAACTCTATATGCTTTAATAATAACATCTTCACCAAACACATTAACTTTGGTTGAAACATTTAAATCTGTTAAAAAGTCATATGTTTTTCTGATGTAAGCCACTTCAACTTGGTTGTCTGAACCAATTCTTTGGTCATAGTAACCGAAAGACCAAAGCATAGTAACACCCACCATAGGCATTTGCAAATAACCTGCCGATTGCATGTGTGAACCTGCTAAAAAGCCGAGACCGCCTGAATATGTTGAAAGAGCTTGATCAATCGCAATTTCCATTGAGAAATACGCAACTTTTGGAAGTGTCATAAAATAATCCTTTATAATACTAATTAACTAATTCTTTTTAATATTATCAAACAAACCTTTTAAATGCAATATTGTAAAATAAAAGCTCGCCAAAAGGCGAGCAGGTATGGTAAGTATTTTTTTCTAGATGTAGTCAAGCAGTGTTGCTCCGCCTAACATAAGCGCACCCACTTGAAGTGTCGCTTGAAGCGAAGTTTGTGCCATAGATAAATCAGAAGCAGCTTTAACTATGTCTGTTTCATACAGTTCAGATTTTTGATCCGTAAGTCTTGTCGTAATTTTTTCGTTTATACTTTGCACTGCGTCTAATTTATTTGCATAACCTGAAATTTCACCAAGTTTATCAGTCACTGCAGTAATTGATTTTTGAATTTGCTCTTGAACTGCAAGAACAGCTTTAACATCATATGGTTCAGTGTTCACAACCCCATTTAACTCACGCATTGCAACAAAAATTCCGCTTGTATTATCTCCAAAAACATCAAGCCCCAAAACATTTGTTTGCACAATGTCGCCATCTGACACCTCGAGTTGTTTTTTCCAATTCACATCAGCGGCACTTCCTGAATATGTAACATTGCCGTCATCTGCGAGAGTATATGGGACATTTTTTGTATTAGAACCGCCAAAAATATAATCATCTTGATATTGAGTATTTGCAAGGCTTTCTATTGTTTTTGTTCTTTCATTTATCTCTGTCATAATGGCATCTCTTGTTGAAGCCGAATGAATATCACTTGCAAGAGTAACTGAAAGTTCATAAATTCTTTGTAAATTGTCTTCGTATACAGATAACGCATCATATGCCATATCTATTTGGTTTTTAGCATTTGCAACACTTGAATCCCAATCAGAAAGTTCTTTCATTTGCGATTTAATCTTAAGAACTTGCATACCTGCGTATGGGTCTTCGCTAACATGTTGAAATCTATTCCCTGTGGACATTTGTTGTTGTATTTTATAAATTTTTGATGAAGCATCTGATGCACGTTTTACCATCAGTTTACTTACCATATTATTAGAAACTCTTATCCCCATCTAATTATCTCCCTAATGATGTTAGTGTTTCAAGCAAGCTATCTACTGTTGAAAACACTCTTGCACTTGCCTCGTATGCCCTTTGAAATTTAATCAAATCTGATAATTCTTCGTCTAAATTAACTGCCACATTACTATCTCTTCTTGTAAGTGCAGCTTCATATAAAGAATCACATATTTCACCGTTTGATTTTATATCTGCAAGTTGAGCCGCGAAATTTGTTGTAATTGAAGTCAAATAACCTTCAAAAGTATAATCTCCAATTGGACCTCTAACAGAAGACACATTGTATGCACCTCTTGTTTGGAACATATCTAACGCATTAGATGAATTACCAACAGCAAGATTCCAATCTGCTTTTGATGTATCAACTCTTGCTGCAGCGATTTTGTTCGGATTTGCAGCAATTTCTGCATTTAGCTTCATATCTTTAGCACCAGTTCCAACAAATAATGCTGGCGGTGTTTCATCAGATAAAATCATATTCCCTGTCACAGGGTCAACTGTAATATAGCAAGCCTTGATATCGCCTTGTGCATATTGTTGAACAGCATTTACTGTTGACATAAAGCTTGTTGCAAGGTTGTCTATTTGGTCAAGCATTGTGTTAATCGAAATAAAACCTTCTTCGTTTGACACTAAATCAAGTTGAGCGCCTAAAATACCGCCTTCACCTATAAAATCATTTAGCGAATCACAAGAAACAGTGTTTGTTAAACTGCTCACTGTTTGAATAATTGCAGGATTATTAAAATCACCTGCCACAATCTGCAAGCTATTATCAACCGTGCCACCTGAAACAAGGGTAACATCGCCCACTTTAACAGTTACTGAACCCGATGTCTCTTCTTTAACATTAAGTGGAATATAGTTTGACAATTCTTCCAAAAGTTTCTCACGAGTATCTATCAAAGAGTTTGTTGCGCCATCAACAGAAGAGGCTAAGCGAGAAATTTTATTGTTAACAGCAGCAAGTTCTTCGAGTTTTTGGTTGATAACATTAACAGATAAGCCAACTGCGCTGTCATATATAGTTGAAGGCGTGTTATAATCTCCACCCATTCCAACTTTATATTCTTCCAATTGCGAATAAATCAAATTGAAAGAATCAGCAAGATTATCTGCCGCTTGAACAAAGCTATTTCTAGTTGATGTGTCTGAAGGAGAATTTGTAAGATTGTTTACTGCAGTGTAGAAATTAGAAATTTTTGCAATAAGCCCATCATCACCTAATTGGTCAACATATGCTTCAATATCTCCCATAAGTTTTGCAAGCTCATTATAGTATGCCGCTTCAGAATTTGTATCACGCACCATTGTGTTGAGCGCCATATTTGCATAACTTTGAATGTTCGCAATTTCAGCACCTCCAAGTGAATAAATTGCAGAAGTTACGCTTGAGCCTGAGTTTAAATATCTCAATTCATTGAACACTGCTTTTTGTCTTGAGTAGCCTTCTGTATTCATGTTAGCTACGTTATGAGAAACAACAGTTAATGCATATTGATTATTTACTAGAGATTCTCTTGAAATCCCCATTGCTTGTATTAATGTCATCTATGCTTCCTCCACAATTGATGAAACATCATAAGTTTCACTAGATGAATTTAAACCATTTTTGTTATATTCATCTGACCTTACGTTAATCATTTTCATCATTCCGTTAAAAACTTTGTTGATTGCATTTAAAGAATAGCAAACAAGAGCTTTGTTCACTTTTTCTCTTTCTTTAATTTGCTCAAATAATTCTCGAATTTTAAGCCTTTGCTCATCTGTTGGTTTTAAGTGTTCACGTTTATCTGAAATATCTTTTGTACGACCATACAAAGCAAGGATTTTTTCATCTAATCCACCAAGTTCTTCAATTTTATGGTTGATTAAGATTTGTCTTTTTTCTTCTTGAAGTTTGATTAAACCTTCATATGTTTCTATAAGATTTTGTGCTAAATTTTCAGTTGCTTGCATAATTGCTCCTTACACAGAATAATCAGCGATAACGCTTCTGCCATATTTAATTCCATATCTGATATCTTCATCAGTTAAAGTTTCGCCAAAACACAAAGAAAGTTCTTTCATTTCTTCAATTTGACTTGTAGAAAATTTATTTCTAAATATATTTTCTTCTTGAATTTCATCTTTTTGTTTTTGAATATTATTTGTAATTTCAGCTTCAATTTCATGAACTGGACGATTAGCACGAGCGAGCGCTCGAGACGCGCCAGATAGCCTTAAATTACTAATATTGCTTGCAATTGTTGAAGTTAGATTGGAATTAATTGATGTTGTCATATTTCCTCTTAGTCGGTTACTGTTCTTTCAAGTTGTTTATACATTTGAGCAGCAAGCCCAATATTTGAAGTTGGACTAGTTGCCACTTGGCGACCTAAATCCGCATACATTACTGATTTTAAGTTTGTTAAATATTTCGATTCTTGGAATAGAGAATTTTCTCTATCAACTGTTTTATCTAAAGTTGACATCATTTTTGCAACAAAAATACCTTCAAATTCTTCGCAAACTTTTTTAAGTTGTGCTTTCCCTTTGATATTTGCACCTCTAATGTTATTTAGAGGGTCTCTATTTGCAGATTGTGTTTGATAATTCGAAATAAATTCAGTCATTAAATAACCTCCAAATCAGCATTTAAGCTACCTGATGATTTAAGAGCTTGCAAAATTGCGATTAAATCAGTTGGTTTGACGCCAATTGTGTTTAGTGCACCAACAAGATCACCAAGTGTTGAATTTGCTTTCATTTCAACAAGGCTTGCTTTTTCTTCTTTTACTTCAATCTCCGCATTTGTTACCCCTGCAGTTTCTCCTCTTGCAAAAGCATTTGGTTGCGAAACTTCATTTCGAGCTCTAATTGTAACTGTGATTCCACCATGAGCAATCGCTGCTGGCGCTAGTTTTACATTTGCGCCAATTACAACTGTTCCTGTTCTTTCATTAATTACAATTTTTGCTTTATCTTCAGGAATAGTTACTTCCATATTTTCTAAAATTGATAAAAATTCAATTCTATTATTTAAAAATTTTGAAGGAATTGTAACTTCAATCGCGCTACCATCAAGTGCACGAGCAGGAGTTAAGGCGCCTGAAATTGCTTTTGCGATTTTTGATGCTTCAGTGTAATCTGCTTTATCTAAAAGAAGAGTAAGAGATGTTTCATCGCCAATTTCTGTCATAATATCTCTTTCGATGATTGCGCCACCTGGAACTCTTGCAGTTGTTGAAACACCGCTTCTTGTGCTTGAACCACCTGCAGCACCGCCTGCGCCACCACCTAAAGACAGAGGACCTTGCGCAACTGCAACAATTTCACCATTTGGTGCACGAAGTTGTGTTTGAACAAGAACACCGCCTCTTAAACTTTTAGCATCCGCCATAGCGGAAACTGTAACATCCACCCTATCGCCATTTTTTGCAAAAGGCGGGATTGTAGCAGTTACGATAACTGCTGCTGCTGCACCTTTTTGAATGTAGTTTGCTTGGTCAATTACTGTGCCTAAATTCATAAGCATTTGTTGCGCTGTCATTTGAGTGTGACGAGAGTTGTCACCTGTGTTTTGCAGACCAACTACAATACCATAGCCCACCACTTGGTTATCTCGAACGCCTTTAACATGAACTAAATCCTTAATTCTTGCTTTGTGCGCCACATCAACAATTGCGTTTACTGCACTTGTTTGTGAGATTACCATTGCTATTAATAAAATTGCCGTCAATATTTTTTTCATAATTGTCATCCTTGTTAAGTTAGCCTTGTTAGAATATCATTCTTATAAATCTGTTTATAATACCTTCGTTTTGTCCTCTTGTTACTGTTCCTGCACCGTTTAGTGCAAATTGCAGATTAGCAACCCTTGTTGATTCAATTTCACCTGCTTGGTTCACCCACCTTGGGTCAACTATTCCGCTAATTAAAAGGTCAACTCTTTCATTTTGGTTTAAGAGCGATTTTTTACCTTGGACTAAAAGATTGCCATTTGGCATAACTTGCACAACTTGGACTGCAACAGAATCTTTAAATGTCATTTGTCTTTTGGTCGAAGTGCCGCTGTCAACTGAAATACTGCCATTAGCGCCATCTAGATGAGCCGACCAGCTTGTTTTGAATATAGAATTTATTGCTTGAGTAATGTTATCAACTATGCTTGATTCTTTTTCTGTTTTATATGTACCTGAATCTTGGAAAGTTGGCGTTTCTTCTAAAATAATTGTCACTAAATCTCCAACATTCCTCGCACGAACTGTGCCATATAATGGCCTTGATTCAACATAATTAGCATGAGATGCGTTCAATGTAAAAAGGCTTTCAGCACTTGCTGGCAAGCTAGCACATAATATTAAACTTAGAATCAATAGATATTTTTTCATAATTTAACCTCTACTCTGTTTTTTCCCGTGATTAGGGCAGTGTGAATTTTATTAAATCTTGTGTTTTTAACAAGAATTATGTCGCCAATGTTTCCTTCAGCTTCTGCTATGCCATCTACTTCAATATTTATCATATCGTTTTGAACAAAGCTTATTTTCACCGCTTCTAATTTCGCAACATCTGGTTTTTTTCTAACTGATGTTTTAAGCACCATTTTGCCAAGCATTATAGGGCGAAGTGCAATTAGTGGAGAATTGGAATCAATTTTATCCATAACCTGCTCTATAACACTTCCAACTTCTAAATTTTCAACTTTTGTGTTTGAAAGATTAATTGGAGAAAGTAACCCAATTCTTGCAGTTGAAACCAAAACATCTTTATAAACCAATGTTCTGACATTTGTTGGAATTGTTTTAATGATTTTATCTGTATCAGCATCAATCACCATTACTTTTTTAATGTCATAAGTTAAAAATCTGTCAAAATTAGAAATGACTCTAACTTTTATTGGAGCATCTCCTGATGTGGTGATTGATTCAATTGGCATATTCACAACTTTAACATCGATTTTGCCGACATTATATTGCGCCATATATTCTGCAGTTTGGTCATACACAATTTTTTCAACAATATTGATGAGTTCAGATTTTTGAACAACACGAGCTTGGGCATTAGATGCAATACCCAAAACAAGCATTATTAAAAATATTCTCATCAATTTATGCATTATTGTATCCTATTTGTTTGTTCCAATATGCTTGAAGCTGAAGTAATTACTTTTGAGTTACTTTCAAAAGCACGTTCTGCTTTAATCAAGTTAACTAATTCTTCAACAGTTTGAACGTTAGAACCTTCAAGGAAGCCTTGTTGAATTGTTCCGTAGCCATCTTGTCCTGGGATACCAGGAACAGGAGTTCCAGACCCTGGTGTTTCTTTATATAGGTTATGACCTATTGCAAGAAGACCTGAGTTATTTTGGAATTTAACTAATTGAAGCTGCCCCGCAGGTGTTTGTTCTGTTTGAGCACCAATTGTTACATATACGTTTCCGTCCGTTGAAATGTTGATTTTAGATGTGTTAGTTGGAATTTGAATTGGTGGTTGAGTTTGGTAGCCTTCGCTTGTTACAAGCAAACCGTTAGCGTCCATTTTGAGTGCGCCGTCTCTTGTGTAAGCAACTGTACCATCATCAAGTGTAATTTGTAAGAAACCATCGCCTTCAATTGCAATATCAAGCTCTCTGCCAGTTGAATTCATGACACCTGATTCAAAAATTCTTGTTGTTGCAGCAGTTCTAACACCAAGACCATATTCAACGCCAACAGGAACGAATGTACCTTGCCCAACTTGAGCACCAGGAGTTCTATGTTGTTGATAAATCAAATCTTGAAATTCAGCACGAACTTTTTTGTAGCCGTTTGTGTTGATGTTCGCTACGTTGTTGGCTATAATGTCTAAATTGTTTTGTTGTGCAATCATACCTGTCGCACCAACTGAAAGAGATCTTAGCATATTGTTATCCTTTTTCTATTATCCTTTTATCTTTCCAAGCTCAATCGCTGTCGATAAGCTTTCTCCTTGTGTTCTTACCATTGTGGCAAGTGTTTCGTAGGCTCTTGAAATGCTGATTGTGTGTATCATCTCATGCACTGTGTTCACGTTCGCTCCTTCAAGAGAACCTTGGTTAAGTGTGAAACCTCTTGTTTTGCGATACATTCCAGCATCTCTGCCTTCTAAAACTCTGTATCTGCTATCGCCAATTGGACCCACATTTTCCAAATTATCAAAATCAACAATTTGAATTGTTTGTAAAACTCTTTGATAATCAGGGTTTGTTACATTTATTGTTCCGTTTTCTGAAATTGTAATATCTTTGTTCACATCAACTCTGTTATCGATGTTATTTTCAGGATCTTCAGGGTCACGAACAATTCTTATTCTTCTATTTTGATCATCAAGAACGTAGTCGCCCAAATTATTCACAAGATAATATTCATCAGTCAAATGGAAACTACCATTTCTTGAATAATATGTATTTGTTTCATTTGTAGGTTCATTGATTTTGTTTTGTTCTTTAATTTTGAAGAACCCGCCACCTTCAATTGCAATATCGAGTGATTTACCTGTTTGAATAAGTGTTCCTTGGGAAAAATCAAGATATGTTCTATCTGTCATAGGTCCTGCGGATAAAATGCCCATTTCTCGAGCTGGCGCAGTTGGAGCTTTCATATCTGATTTATCAGCTATCACCATATCCATAACATTTTTGAATGCTATATTTGTTCTTTTGAAACTTGTTGTGTTTACGTTAGCAATGTTATTTGCAACAACATCTTGATAATCAATTAAAGCTTTCATACCGTTTGTGGCAGATTCAAGTCCTCTAGTTATCATTTTTCAAGTTCTCCCAATTTGCCATAACATTTTTCACATATCTTTGTGTTTCAGAATATGGCGGAATGCCGTTATATTTTTGCACTGTGTAAGGTCCTGCATTATACGCAGCAAGCGCAAGTTCAGGATTTCCGTCAAATTTTGTCATCAAAGATTTTAAATATTTTGTTCCGCCCATGATGTTCTCTTCTGGGTTGTAAGCGTCTCGAACGCCAAGCCCACGAGCAGTGTTTGGCATAAGCTGCATTAAACCCATTGCTCCTGCTTTAGATGTTGCTTTAGGGTTAAAACCGCTTTCTTGCTTAATTACAGCTCTTACAAAATTAACATCAAGGTCATTTTTTTCGGCATATTTTTCGATTAAATCTTCTATGCCTTCGCGCGAGATAGGTTGAGAATTTGCCACGTTAGTTGGTTTTGAGGTGGTTTGTGTAGTTGTTTTGTCTAAAATTTCCTTAAATTCTTGAGCTTCTTTTGATGTGGCAATATTTTCTGTTTTGCCAGCAGGAAATAAGCTATTGAAACCTTGTTCAATAGAGCTAATACGTCTTAACGTAAAGTCTAGAGACGAAATCATCTCCCCTGCTATTTGCATTATACCTACCTCATTTGTGCAAGTTATACTTTTTGCACACTAATAATTTAACCTAAAAGGCTATATACTCACATCGACCCAAAGGTTGATTTTAAAAGGGTTTAAAAATAAATCCATGGATTGATAAATTAAGAAATTTTTTGCATTAGGGATAATCTATATTGTTCAGATTTAATTAAGAATTTCTTATTATCTACCATAACATAATATAAATCTTCTCTAGGTTTTGCTTCAGATAATCTGAATATAATTTCATTATTTCTAATTTTTGTATTTTTGAAATTATAAAGAACAAAAACATTGTTGTTCACATAGCCCACAAGCGCTTTATTTCCAGCGTAATCAGCAAGATATAGCCCTCTATCGTTTTCGATTTGAGTTTTGCACAAAATTCTTGCAACAGGCGCTTTTTTAGGTGGCGCTTTTTTAGGTGGTTCTTGTTTTTTAGGAGCTTGTGCTTGTGGCTTTTGTTCAATTTGCGACACAGTTTTTTGTTTAACTTGCTCAACAGGAACAGACTTTATACTTTGTGCAACTTTTATAGTTTCTTCATTTTGTGTTTTTTGTATAATTTCTATTTCTTCTTTTTGAACTTCTGGTATGGTTGCTTCTTCTGCTACTTTTGCTTGTGCTATATTATTTTTTATCTCAGCAATTTCATCTTTAATGTTATCAAGTTCAATCAAATCTTCGTCATAATTTCCAGACGGAGCTTGTCTATTTATTACATCTAAATTATGAACTTGGATATCTTGGATTTCTTCCTCTTCTTTAACAATTTCAATTTCGTCATTAGAAGAATCTAAAACATCACCCACAACAGAAACTATTTCTTCTTTGATTTCGGAAACTTCAAGAATTTCTTCTTCTGTTTCTTCAATCAGTTCAATATTTTCGCTTTCGATTTCTTGCCTAATTTCTTGCTGAATTTCTTCTTCAATCTCTTCAGGAGATTTTGTTTCATGCGCTTGCAACTCTTCTTGCGTTTGAGGAACAATTACCTCTTGCTCTTGCTCTTCTAATTGAGGTGCTTCTTCAACTTCTGCCATCTCTTCAGGTTTGACTATTTCTTCT
>JAZNJP010000068.1:0-2256 GCA_045578125.1 Candidatus Gastranaerophilales bacterium
TTCAACACAAGATTATACAACAAATCCATTAGACAAGATTATAGGAAATGAAATAAATCAGTTTGTTAAAAAATCTATACAGCACCTCCCAAAAGAGTACAAAAGAGCAATAATTATGCGCGATATTGCAGGGTTAAGTTATTCAAAAATAGCAGAAATTTCAAAATTAAACATAGGAACAGTGAAATCTCGAATTGCAAGAGCAAGGGAAAAACTTAAAAAAATTGTTGAGCCATATTTAGAAGAGCTATGAAAAATAACTTTCTATTAACGCTTTAGCCTGCTCGCCTTGAACCAAGGTAATTGTCTCTTCAGGGTTTAGTGCATTTAATTTTCCAAAGTATTTTAAAACTTCACAAGCCTTGCAAATAAGCGGGGTTGATGTAAATGTAGACATTGAAGCCGTAATTAACTCAGAAAATTCTGATAAATTCTCTTGTTGAAAAATGTCCAAAATATCAAAAGCATAATCATTATCAGCAAAATTTTCTGCAAGAATATCAAAAAGTTCAGCGCAATAGGTCTTATCAAAAGTTTTAAAAAATTCAGCCAGCTCGGCAACTTTTTGTTTTGTGTTTTTATCTAAATCAAGCAAATATGCTTCGTTTTCTTGATAAACACTAAGTTTGCCCTTTGCTTTTAAAAGATTTATAGCACCTTCGAAAGTAATTTCTTTGTTTTTTAAAATATTTAAAGCAGATGAAATCTCACAAGCTAAGAACTCATTCAGAGTAACATAATCTGGAATACCATCAAGCAAATTAGAGAGCATGAAGTTAAAATATTTAAAATCGAAATTCTCTGAGATTGTTTTGAAATCTGCCAAATATAATAAATCAGATGAAAAATCAACAACATAAGGCGTGTTAGAGATATTCTCTAAAATTTGAGGCAAAGCATTGATATCGCCATAGTTAATTAAAAAATCAACTCCTGAATATAAAATATCTGGGTCAGAAGAATTTAATTTTAAAATTGCATTATTATATTCTTCCCTATCTTTGTGAGCACTCAAAAGTTTGATAGAATTAACTTTCAAGGGCTCATATTTTGCTTCAACATAAGATTTTGCAAAAGGCAATGCTAATGGATCTAAAATTCTTGCAAAATAAAGTGCTGCGTATGCTTTTTCAGATTCAGTGCCATTTTCTAATTTTTCAAGCATATCATCTGTAATATCTTCATTAGCAAATTTTACAAGAGGAGAAATTATAGTATCTGAGAATGAATGCGAATAAATTTTCATAAATTCAAAAAGGTTTTGAACATTTTGAGAATTTACTGCTCGAATAAGATTTTTAATAATTTTGTCTTTTAAAAAGTCAAAAATAAAAACTTCATTTTGGGAAAGTTCTTTAAAAGTTTTAATATCTTTAAAATTTATTACAGATTGAGCAGCTTTAGTTGAAAGATTAAAATCCTTTGAAAGCAAGTCATTAGCATTTTTATTAATGAATTTCATAAAAACATTATACATTAAATTTGTTTTTTGATATAGTAAAAGTATGGAAAATTTAAAATATAAACGGATATTATTGAAAGTTAGCGGAGAAGCCCTTTTGGGTTCGCAACAATTTGGAATTGACCCAACACCTGTCACAACAATATGTGAAGAAATTAAAAAAGCGCACGAATTAGGCGCAGAAGTTGCAATAGTTGTTGGTGGCGGAAACATTTTTAGAGGCATGAATAACTCTGAAAAACTCGGAATGGCAAGAGCTCAAGGCGATTATATGGGAATGCTTGCAACAGTTATGAACGCAATGGCACTTCAATCCAAATTGACTGAGCTCAAAATCCCTGTTAGGGTTCAATCAGCGCTAACAATTAATCAAGTTGCAGAGCCATATATCAGGCTGAAAGCTATTCGCCATCTTGAAAAGCAAAGAGTTGTCATTTTTGCAGCTGGAACTGGAAACCCATTTTTCACAACAGACACAGCAGCCGCGCTTAGAGCCGTTGAAATTGGTGCACAAGCGCTTCTTATGGCAAAAAATGGCGTAGATGGCGTTTATACAGCAGACCCTAAAAAAGACCCAAATGCTAAAAAGCTCGATTACATTTCATACGACACAATTATTCAAGATAATTTAAAAGTTATGGATTTAACAGCATGCTCACTTTGCAAAGATAACAAAATGCCAATAAGAGTGTTTGATTTTGCTAAAGAAAACAGCATAATTGATATTTTACAAAATAAAGAAGTAGGTACTACAGTAGGAGAATAAATATGCCAGTAGATGAAATTTACGCACA
>JAZNJP010000069.1:0-1512 GCA_045578125.1 Candidatus Gastranaerophilales bacterium
GCTCTACCAATTGAGCTAATTCCCCGAATATTATTTTTTCAATTGCATTGGTCTTTCAACCTCAACGAAAAAATAATAACACAACAAGAATGAAAATCAAGCATTAATTTTTAGATATTCATAACTCGAAGAATATCATCAAGCTTAGAGCCTGATTTTTTAACCTCTGTCGCAGAATATTTAATGGCACTATCTGGGTCTTTTAAGCCGTTTCCAGTAAGTGTGCAAACAAGTTTTGCACCTTCTTTAAGGTTATCTTTAAGCTTAATAATGCCAGCAATTGTAGCACAACTTGCAGGTTCAGCTAAAATTCCCTCGCATGACGCAAGAATTTTGTATGCTTCGATAATTTTTTCATCGTTTACCATATCAATTGTTCCGCGAGATTCATCTCTTGCGGCTTCTGCTTTTTTCCAGCTTGCAGGATTTCCGATTCTGATTGCAGTTGCAATTGTTTCAGGGTTCATAATTCTATGCCCTTTAACAATAGCTGCAGCGCCTTCTGCCTGAATACCCATCATCATTGGAAGATTTGGACTCTTACCAAGTTCATAAAACTCTTTGTAGCCTTTCCAATAAGCTGTAATATTTCCTGCATTTCCAACTGGAATAAAGTGATAATCAGGCGCACAACCAAGCGCTTCAATAACCTCAAATGCGCCTGTTTTTTGACCTTCAATTCTGTATGGATTTAAAGAATTAACTAGTGTTATTGGATTATTTTCAGAAATTTTAACAACAGCTTCAAGTGCTTGGTCAAAGTTACCAGCAATTGCAATAATTTCAGCGCCATACATCATTGCTTGAGATAATTTTCCAAGTGCAATATAACCATCTGGGATTAAAACATAGGTTTTCATACCAGCTTTAGCACCATATGCCGCAGCTGCTGCTGAAGTATTACCAGTTGAAGCACAAATAATTGCTTTAGAGCCAGCTTCTTTAGCCTTTGTTACAGCCATTGTCATGCCTCTATCTTTAAAAGAACCTGTTGGGTTTGCGCCTTCATATTTTAAATAAATTTCAAGGTCAGGTCTGCCAATTTTAGCTGCAAAATTTTCAGCCTTAATTAGCGGAGTGTTACCTTCGCAAAGCGTCACTATTGGAGTTTCATCTGTTACTGGTAAATATTCTTTATATTTATTGATTAAACCTTGATACATAATCTACATTGCCCTTATTAAATTATTAATTACTATTCCTTTTTCTTTTAATTCAGTGAGTGCGTTTTGCATATCACGTTCTGACGCAATTTCTGTTACAACAATAACTTGCGCAGTTCCATCTTGCTTAATGCCCTTTTGAACTATATTTGATAAATTAATTGAATTTTTTGCACAAACTGAACCAATAAGCCCAATTGTTCCAACTCTATTTTCAGCATTTATTGAAATATAGTAGCAACTTTTTGTGTCTAGAATATTCAATTGATTAGCATATTCATGGTGGTTACATCTTGTAAGCGGAAGAATATAATCTGATGTTTTAATTTCAGATTTTATAGCTAAAATA
>JAZNJP010000070.1:0-5302 GCA_045578125.1 Candidatus Gastranaerophilales bacterium
CTGCACAACCCACAAGCCCACCAGTGTAGTAAAAACTACCACTTTGCGTTACTGAGCCACCTTGAACATGCACGTTATCTATTGTTGTATATTGAGCATGGCCTACAAGTGCGCCAATGCAGCTATCTGAACTATTTGAAATTGTGAAATTATCAAGAGTTACGTTTTTAATTGTTGCGCCGTTTGTTTTAGCGAATAAACCTTCTGAATAATTAAGGTTTGAAATTGTATGTCCTGCGCCATCGAATGTGCCAGAATATGTGATATCTTGCCAAGTTATATTAGATAAATCAATATTATTTACAAGCAAAATGTCTTTATTGTTTGAAAGTGCCGAAAGAAGCTCATCTGCATTAGAGACAAGCGTTTTGCCTTCAAGAACTGAGAGATCGCCAAGGAGAATTGTATTCCCATTTTCATCAACTGCTTGGTTGAATTGAGAATTTTCAACAGTTGATTTTACGACTTTGCCTGCGATACCGCCTGTGTTTGATTCACCTGTAACATTTCCTGTGCCACGAGCGCCAGTTAATTTGCCTTGCTCTAAGCTTCCTGCTATGCCACCTACGTTTTGAGCACCTGAGACAATAACATCTGAATTTGCAACTCTAATTTCTGCGCCAAGCGCTGAGCCCACAACACCACCTGTGTTTTGCGTGTCTTCGCCTGCAATAACAGAGCCTGTAACATTCACGTTTTTAATTGTGACAAGGGTTGTTTTTTCGCTTGAATCAAGGTCTTTTGCAGAACCTATTATGCCACCTGTGTTATTTGCACCGATGACAGTAAAATCTGCAGTAATATTTTCGATTGTTGAAGCAGTTGAAGCAGTGACAAGCCCAATAAGCCCGCCGGTGTTTTCTTGGGTTGATGAAACAACGCCAGAGGCCGTGATATTTTGAATGGTTACATTGTTTGCAGTTCCAATAAGTGCGCCTGTGTTTGCAGTTTCACTTGTAACATTTGCGTTTTCAAACTTCAAGTTTTTAATTGTTGCGCCAGTTGCTTGTGTGATAAGCGCGCCAGTTCCTGTGTAGTTTGAAATTGTGTAATTTTGGGCATCGAGTGTGCCTGTGTAATTTTCAATTGATTCCCAAGTTACACCTTCAAGGTTAATATCGTTATATAGAAGAATGTTTTTATTTGCGCTAAGTGCTTTTTGAAGCTCATCTGCAGTTTTAACAATTGTGAAACCGAGGTTTTGCGCTTGAATATCTTGCGCAGATTCAAGCGATGTTGCGCCAGAAACTGTTTGAGTATTCACAATTTCTGTGATTTCATAATTCCAAATGTTTTGGGCAGAACCTGCGCCAATGATTGAATTTATGTTATTTGTGCTATTAAACCAAGAAGCTTCTTGGATGCCGAAGTGAACATTTTCTGCTTGGTTATATGAAACAAGGCTCGAGCTATAGCCTGCACCTATACCTAGTGCGTTTGAAATTGAAGTTTGCTCTTGAACAATTGAGGTGAAGTTGTTGAGCTTAAGTTTGCCTGTGGCACCTGTTGCGGCACTGACTTTGCCAATAAACGAACCTCTGTTTCCTGCAGTTGCTTTAATTTGACCTTTAGAGAAGGAATTAGAGATGTTTACGTTGTATGCGCCGTTGAATTCGGTAGAACCAATAAAGCCACCGAATGAACCAGACGAATTTCCATCATTGATTACTCCTGAAGCATATGAATTTGCTATGTTGATATCACCCATAGTGGCATTTGCTTGGCCAACAAGCCCACCAGATACGCTATAGGCAGAAATATCACCTGTTGCATAAGAGCCTGTGATTGTGCCAGAGTTTATTGTACCAACAAGACCGCCCGAACAATCTGCTCCTGAAACATTACCTGTTGAATAAGAGTTTGTGATTGCCCCGCTTGACATCACTCCAACAAGCCCGCCTGAAATTCCGCCACCAGCAATTGAGGCATGCGATGCACTATTTGTTATTGTGGAGTTTGTAATTGTACCAATAATACCACCTTGGTCGCATATGCCTGATATTTTACCTGATTCGACAAGTATATTATCAAGTGTTGAATTAGCTGCAACACCAACAATACCACCTGCTTGGTTACCACCAACAATCGTTCCATTATACGTAATATCACTAACAAAACTATTTGTGATTGTACCAGCAAGAGAACCTATATTGCCTAAGTTATTTGCATTAACACTTTTCAAATTCCCTTGAATTGAAATATTATTAAATGTTGTATCTTTTGCGCTGCCAACAAGTGCTCCGACATTTCCAGCATCTGATGTTATGTTCACATTTTCTATTTTAAGGTTTTCAAATGTTGCGCCATTACTTGATGCAAAAAGAGTTACACCAAGGTTTTTGATTTTATAACCATTACCGTTGATTGAGCCTGTGAAGATTTCGTCTTGGCAGAAAGTTTCTGTGATTGAGGACATATCAATGTCGCCCATAAGAAGAATTTTTGCACCCATTCCGCCTTTTGTTTCAAGAACAGTTTTTAGCTCTTCTGCTGTGCGAACAATTGTGTAGCCCGCATTAAGCGCTTCTTCTTCGCTTGTTATTTGCTCAATTTGAGTGGTTGCGCCTGTAACATCTACTTTTAAGCCTGTGCTTGTGATTGTGTATTCCCAGCGATCATCATAGTTTTTGCCAAGAATTGAGGTTATGTTTTCTGTGTTTTCAAGCCATTCAGTTGTTTTATTTGCATTAACTGATGTGCCTGCGACAGATGCTGAGTCATAGCCTTGGGCAATGCCGTGCAAGTCTTGAATATTTGCATTTTCTTGAACTGCAAAAGCATAGTTACCAAGAACTGTTCCAGTTGCAGAACCAATAAAACCACCCGAGATTGTGCCTTCTTGAGATGTCACAGCACCTGTTGAATATGAGTTTGTGATGGTGATTATAGGCGCAGTTACTTGCGGTGCTTGCGCATTAGCTTTTGCTTCCTCAATTGTTGCGTTGATTGCATCGATTGAACTTTGCATGTTTGCACTTGGCATACTATTAATAGTTTCAACTTCATTGATAGCTATCGCAGCAAAATCTAGTGTTTCGTTATAATAACAATTAGAGAACACGCCAAAATTATTCTCGCCCGCAAAGCTACCTGTACTTTCGTTGCCTTCTACGCTACCATTGACATAACAATTTGAATATGAGCCACCCGCAGAACCAACAAAACCACCAGCAGCATAATCTCCTCCGATTACTTCGGAAGACGTATAACAATATGCAATCTCCGTTTCACCTACGTTATTTCCAACAAAACCACCTGCGTAGGTGCCATCAGCTTCGATTTTTCCTGTTGAATATGAATTTGTTATTACGCCACCATCTGTCTTACCTACAAACCCACCCACATGGTTTACCCCTACTGTAGTTCCTGTTGTGTACGAATTTGTTATTACACCACCATTCATACTTCCAACAAGTCCGCCGACATTTTCTAGACCTTCTGTCCATACTGATGTGGAACTATTCGAAATATTTGTATTCTCTGCCTTACCAACAAGACCACCCACAGAAAATGCTTCATAGTCTGTAATCGTGCCAGATACCGTGCTATTTGTGATTGTAGAATTAGTTGCTATACCTACAAGCCCGCCTATATTTTGATATCCACAACTATTAACACTACCCAAAACAACTGTCACATTTTCTATGACACTATTAACAGCTGTACTTGCGAGTGCGCCAGAGGCATTTTCATCACCAGCAAGTGAAAAACCAGAAAGAGTAACGTTCTTAATTGTTGCACCATTAATTGAAGCAAATAAACCAGCAGCATTCGAAAGAGTGTGGTCTGCGCCATCAAATGTGCCAGAGTAATTTTCAATATTCACCCAGCCATCTGTTACGGTTGAAAGGTCGATATCTTTTGTGAGTTTTACGTTTTCATTGTTTAAAAGTGCTTGCTTGAGCTCGTCGGCAGTTGAAACCATTGTGTATGCAACAGCAACAACATTTGCGCTTCCTGCCGTAGCACCAATTAAACCACCTGAAGCTATGCCTGTATCACCTGTTGTAACATCGCCTTTTGCAAAAGAGCTGTCAACTGCAACATCGCCTGTTGCATAACCAATTAAACCACCAGCATAGTTGTTTGATTTAATATCACCAGTTGAATAAGAAGCCGTAACATTACCTGTTTCTAAAACACCAATTAAACCACCTGCAGAGTTTTGGGCATTCAATTTCACTTCTTGTTCAACTCTATCCAGCTTTGTGGTTTCGGTTTTCCCAAAAACATCGCCTTTTGCGTATGAATTTTCAACAATTAATTCATATCCATAACCCACAAGACCAGCTGACGCAGAGTGCCCTGCAAAATAATCGTCAAGGTCGCCTTCGTATTTTATCGCATTTGAAACTGAGCCTGTTGCATAAGAATTTAGAATTTGAACTTCAGAATTTTCTGCTGATGTGCCCATTGCAACACCAACTAGGCCGCCAGTTCCTTCAAAATAATTTTCACCTGAAACTGTAAGCTTGCCAGCTCTTGCGATATCTACATTTGCGTATGAATTTTTGATGTAGGCTTTATCTGAACTTCCAGACATAAGCCCAACAAGCCCGCCAACGCCAATTTTTCCGCCTTCAGTGATTGTTGCTTCGCCTGATGTTAGAAGTGTGCCCGCAACTGTTACATTTTCAAAGCTTGAATTTGTTGCAACACCAGCTATGCCACCTGCGTTAGCATTTGTGGCTGCGACATTCACAATTGCATTCACTTTTTCAACAGTTGAATTTTCAAGATTACCAACGAGCCCACCTGTGTAGTTTCCACCTGAAATTTGGTTTGCTGTTTGCCCATTTGTTGTGTCTTTTATTGTGACGTTTGAAATGTTTGTGTTGCTTGCTGAACCAATGAGAGCGCCAGTGTAGTCTCCGCCTGTAACTGTGACATTTTCAAGCGTTAAGTTCTTAACTTCTGCGTTAACTGTTTTTGTGACATCTTCGCCATTTACTTTTTCTGTAACTGTTTTAGAGCCTGTTTTTGCAATAAGCCCAACATGGGTTTCATCTGTTGCATCAAGCTTAAGATTTTTGATTGAATAACCATTACCATCTAAAATGCCTGTAAATGTGAGAGTTGTGGTAGTTTCAGTGCCGTCTTCAGCTTTTGTTGTGTATTTGCCTATACCGTCAAAATCAGTGCCTTCAAGGTCGATATCTGTAAAAAGCATGATTTTGGCGTCAATTGTTGTTTCGCCTTTTTCTACCGCTTCACGCTCAGCTTTGTTTATAGCATTTAAAAATTCTTCTGTACTTCTAACAACGGTATAGCCTTCTTTTTGCGCTTGAAGAGCAGTCATTCC
>JAZNJP010000071.1:0-6205 GCA_045578125.1 Candidatus Gastranaerophilales bacterium
ATACCATTTACATCGTGGAAAGTTACTTCAAATCTATCGCCTGCTGATAAAGAACGACCCTTTACCCACAAAACAGTGAAAATAAGTATAGTAATCGCTGTGATTGTAAGTATTCCGACCTTTAATGATGATGATGTTTTATTACTCTGTAATTTCATTTTCTTATCCTCTTCCCGTTTTATTATATCACAAGCCTTTAGTCTTCTTGCAATATTTCCATAGGACCTTCTGTTGATGCATCTATAAATTGTTTTGCGTAAGGGTTTTCTGCTCTCAAAAATTCTTCAGTTGTTCCTTTAAATACTATTTTCCCCTTGTAAAGCATTATAATTTTATCTGTTGCCCTTTTAATCGTAGATAATTGGTGTGTTACAACCATACAAGTTGCATTAAGCTCGTTTTTTAAGCTTACTATGTAATCCTCAATGATGGTTGATGAAACAGGGTCAAGCCCAGCTGTTGGCTCGTCGTACAGTATTATTGATGGCTTTGTTACGATAGCGCGAGCAAAGCTTACCCTTTTTTGCATACCACCAGATAGTTCTGATGGATATTTATCTTCAATATCTTTTAAGCCTAATATTTTCAGATTTTCTGCAACTATCTTTTTTAAGTCTTCTTTTGAATATTTGCCTTTAAATTCAGGCCTTTCGACAAGAGGAAAGGATATGTTCTCAAATACATTCAAAAAGTCAAATAGGGCACTATATTGAAAAGTCATTGCGATATCCCCTTTTGTTGTTTGGATATTTCCTGAATCGGCATATAACAACCCGCAAATAAGTTTTAAAATGGTACTTTTTCCACTTCCTGAAAAACCAACAACACCAAGGGTTTCTCCTGAATTTACACTAAAAGATATATCATCTATAACTTTTTTTCCTTCAAATTCTTTAACTAAATTTTGAACTATTATACTCATATTTTTTCCTTACATATAGAATAATATTGCAAAAACCCAATCCAAAAAGGCTATTGCAAGAAATGACCACACAACTGCTTTTGTTGTTGAAATACCAACATCTTTTGCGCCGCCTCTTGTTGAATATCCGCAAGAGCAGCTAATAAGAGCTATCGCCCCGCCAAAAAACGATGCCTTTAAAAGCATTACAAAAATATCTTTAATAAACAGACCTTGCCACATTGAAGTTACAAAATTAAGGACTGTAATTCCTGCTGTAATATTTGAAACGAGCCAAGCAAAAAACAAACCCACAAATGAAGACAAAATTACAACAAATGGCATCATAACAAAACCTGCCATAACCCTTGGAACAATTAAATATTTCACTGGGTCAACTTGCAAAACTTTCATTGCGCTAATCTGGTCAGTAACAGACATACTTGCAAGCTCAGAAGCAAAGGAAGAACCTATCATTGAAATTATTGCAAAACCACTCATAATTGTCGCTAATTCTCTTGTCATAACAATTGCGCTCATCATTCCCATAAAATTTCCGCCGCCTTGTTTTACAAGTTCAGGCGCTAATTGCATTGAAAGAATGATTGCTGTCATTGCAACAATAGCGAGTGTTATTGGTAAGCTATCAAATGCAAAACGAGACGATTGTTCAATGAATTTGTGTAAATCTATATCGAATTTAAGAATGTATTTTAAAACCCTATTGAAATCTTTTCCGATATTGCCAAAGGTAACTAAAAAATCCTTCCAATCTTTGGCAGATTGTCTGAAAAACCTATATGTTAGCGTGTTTTTAAAACCATATTTCGACATATAACAATAATATATTATTCCAAAAACTATTGCAATTATGTTAAAAATACAATAATATTGTGTTGATAGAGGGTAATTATATGGCTAAATGTTATAAATCTAAATGGATAATTTCCGGTGATGGTAATCTGTTTGAAGATTCTGTTATTGTAGTTGAAGAAGGCAAAATTCAAGGCATTTACAAAGAATCCGAATTTGATAAATCTTCTTGCAAGCATTTTAGAGACTACGGAAATGCGGTTATTACTCCAGGTTTTATAAATCTCCATAATCATCTTCAATACACAGATGTTAAAAAAATTGCCCCCAAAGGCTTTAAGGCAATATTTAAAAGGCTTTTTTCAAAGCTAAAGAAAAAATATTATTTAGGCGATGTTAATAAAAATTCTTTTGTGTATAAAGTTGGCGAACTTTTAAGTGAATATTTTGTTATGAGCCGAGCAGATAAGCAAAAAAGCTTTACTGATGGTATGATTCAATCTGTCCTTGCTGGAACAACAACTCTTGTTCAGCTATCAAAAGAAACAAAATATTTTGAAATATTAAATAAATTTCCTGTAAAAACTTACTTATTTTTTGAACTTTTTTCTGATTCTAGAGAGTCAAGCAAAGAAGAATTTAGAACTATTCAAAAGAAAATTGATAAATTTCTAAAAAACAAATCTGAAAATACATATATCGGGCTTGCCCCTCATTCAATTTGTTCTGTTCACAAGAGATTATTCAAAATTCTTGCTAAGTATTGCAAGAAGAATAACCTTTTGATGACCCTTAGAATTGGCGAAAGCCAAGAAGAGATGGATTGGCTAAAGCATGGCTTTTCGGACATTGATGTCCTTAATGCATTCACTGGGCTTTCTAAATTTGAGCCATATATTCAAGGTGTTTCACCGGTTGAGTATTTACTTAGTCTTGGTGTTATTAACAAAAGGTTAATCGCATCTCATTGTGAATTTTTAGGCGAAGACGATTTAAAACTTCTTTGCGAAAATAATGTTTCACTTGCATATTGCCCAAGGTCAAACGAATTGGTTCATGGTAAAACTTTACCTTTTGATAAGGTGTTAAAATATTTCAGTAATAATTTTGGCTTTGGTACAAACTCACTTGCTTTCAATAAGAATTTAAGCCTTCTAGATGAAGTTTGTGCTGTGAATAATGAAGATTTTAATGTGTTGGAAGCCATTAAATACTTAACACTTGTTCCGGCTAAAATATTAAGGCTAGATAATATTACTGGCTCTTTAAACAACGGTAAAGATGCGGATTTTTGCGTGTTCCCACTTGATGACGGTGAAGACTACAATGCAATTATGAAAACTAAAAATCCTGCACATGTTTACATTAAAGGCAAGAAGGTTGTTGAAGCAGGTGAGCTTCATCATAAATTTGAATAAAAAAACGGCAACTTATGTTGCCGGCAGATGACTTGCAAGTAAAGTAATAGAAAAGATGGTTCAATATTCGATATCAATCTGCTCTAAATCTTCACTATTTTTTGCTTCTTCAATTTGTGTTTTGTATTTTAAAAATTTTTTATCGATTTTTTTATATTCATCGATTATTTCTCTGTATAGTGCCAGAATCTCTTCTTTATCTAGTGGCTCATACTCAAAAATTTCTCCAAATTCATCACAAAAAGTTAGAAATTTTTTAGGTAATTTTCCCTTGTTTTCGCTCATATATATTAATTCTGGTGCGCAATGTTTTAAATTGCCTATTCTTGTTCTTGTTTTTATGTATCCAATTGAGGTTTGAATTTTATCAATTTTTTCTCTTTTTTCTTCATTTTCTTTGTGTTTATTTATTTTTTTCTCATCTAATTTTTCCATTGCTTTTACTCCTTTATGAAATATGGCTTAAAAAATAAAGAGTAATTTTATCTGATGCTTCGTATCTTGTTCCTTTTGCAATTGGATAAATAAATGTTTGCCCGTCGTATGCGTTTGCTGTTCCGTATGCAAAAGTTATATTTCCGATTTTCAAAGTTGCGCTGTCTTGCCCTCCTAGCACCGTTTTAACCATAAGAAAACCATCTTTTTCTGCACTATGGCTTACGCCTGTTGCTTTTTCTGTTGACGAATTATAGTCTGGTTTTGAATAATGAAGAATGCTCTGCATAATATTGGAGTTGCTCTCGAGTATTGTGTCAGTATTTATATCAAACCCGTTTTGGTTGTATGGATATGTTGTAACGCTTACCAAATTACCATTTTGAACCTTCGCGCTTCCAATTGGCACATCTTCGAATTCATATTTGTTAATTCCGTTGTGGTGCCAAGCTTTAAATGGAATTTTAGAAGTGTCAAACCAAATATCACCAACGTTCATACTCGGTTCTTGCTTGCATCTAAATATTTTGCCTTTTGTTGCGTATGGTGAGCCAGAAATTTTTGCGCAAACAATATATTCCCCATCTGCACTATTTGCCATATTAATTGCTTCAAAATGAGTTCTTGTCGCCCTTTCTCCTTCTGCATTTGTAAGCGATACTAACTCGAGTGCTCCTTCTGTCCCATCGCCCACTTTGAACACTATTCTATTTTCATTTACAGTATCTATTGCAAGTAAATCTGCTTCGCCATTTTCATTTGTGTGCCCCGAATTTGCACAAAATAAAGCATGGCATGACTTAATTAAATTCACCAATTCTTCTCGCATATCTCCGTTTACATATTCTGAAACTGTTTCAAAGTTTTCCTTTAAGGCTGTAAAATTATCTTTTTGTAAATTTATCTCTTCTTTTATTACGTTAAAATTTTCGTTAACATCTTCTGCAATTGCTTTTGTGCCTGCAAGAAAAATGTTTGGAATGTTAAATGACATATTTTTCTCTCCTTCGTCTTGCTACAAGACCAATTATCAAAATTATTTAGTTGTTTGTATCTAAGTAAAATTACCTAGGTAGAAATACTTAAAAAACTAGTTACAATAATGCTAGATTTGAATGTTTGTTATATAATTTCTTTAAATAGAATTTAATAGGGGGCAAGATGTCTTTAAATAAAGAATATTATCCACAGTCATTTGAAACAAAAAGAATGGAGTTATGGGATAAAAATAAAACTTACAAAACTCTAGATAATTCAGATAAGCCCAAATATTATGCTTTATCAATGTTCCCTTATCCTTCTGGCAAACTTCATATGGGTCATGTTAGAAACTATACAATTACTGATGTAATTGCTCGTTTCAAAACAATGTCAGGGTTTAATGTTTTGCACCCAATGGGCTGGGATAGTTTTGGTCTTCCTGCTGAAAACGCTGCAATTCAAAAAAAAGCTGACCCTGCAAAATGGACGGATGACAACATTGACTATATGAAAGGTCAATTGAAAAGACTTGGTTTATCTGTTGATTGGGATAGAGAAGTCGCAACCTGCAAGGAAGATTACTACAAATGGACTCAATGGATTTTCTTGCAAATGTACAAACACGGGCTAGCATACAAGAAAATGTCCCCTGTGAATTGGTGCGAAGAATGTCAAACAGTGCTTGCAAATGAACAAGTAATTGATGGCAAATGCTGGAGATGTGATTCTGTTGTTACGAAAAAAAATCTTTCTCAATGGTATTTAAAAATCACAGATTACGCACAAAGACTTCTTGACGACCTTGATTTACTTAAAGGTTGGGGCGATAACGTAAAAACAATGCAAGCAAATTGGATTGGGCGCTCAGAAGGTGCAATATTAAACTTCAAAGTTGATGGCACTGATATCACAATTCCTGTTTACACAACAAGGCCAGACACAGCATATGGTATCACATATCTTGTTGTTGCACCTGAATATCCAGATATCGAAAAACTTACAACTCCTGAAAATAAACAAGCAGTTGAAGAATATAGAGAAAATGCTCGCAAAATGTCTGAAATTGAAAGACTTTCAACTGAACGTGTTAAAACTGGTGTATTCCTTGGAACATATATTATCAACCCACTAACTGGAAGAAAATGTCCAATTTGGACTGCAGACTATGCGCTTGCTGATTATGGTACAGGAGCCGTTATGGCAGTTCCAGCGCATGACGATAGAGACTGGGCTTTTGCTAAAAAATATAATCAAGATATTATTAGGGTTATTGATTCCCCCGAAGCTAATCCTGATGAATGTTGGACTGGCGAAGGCGTTTTAATCAATTCTGGCGAATGTAACGGAATTAAAAACGAAGATGCTAAAAAGAAAATAATTGAAATTGCAACTCGCGATGGTTTTGGACATGCTAAAGTTCAATTTAGACTTCGTGATTGGTTAATTTCTCGTCAAAGATATTGGGGTGCACCAATTCCAAGTCGGAGGCCAGCGGTCTTAGGAAGACAAACTGGTAAGACAACTCCTTGGCTCACAGAACGACATGGCTACGATCCGACTTAATTGCAACTCGCGATGGTTTTGGACATGCTAAAGTTCAATTTAGACTTCGTGATTGGTTAATTTCTCGTCAAAGATATTGGGGTGCACCAATTCC
>JAZNJP010000072.1:0-4008 GCA_045578125.1 Candidatus Gastranaerophilales bacterium
GTAGTGCAACCCAGTTAAGGAATTGTTTTTCTTTGCCTGCTCTTGTGTTGAAGTTTTCAATAACATTTTTCATAGCTGGTTCATATTTTGCAACTACTTCATCAAATGTTTTGAATTCTGATTTGTTTGCCGCTGGCATGATGAACTCTTGCTTGTACGGCACTGAAGATAATTTAATGTTCATAGCGTTCCCTCTAAATGCAAGTGGTGAAACTTGCGTGTAATTACGTGTACTATCCTGTTTTAAAACTTGTGGGGCTCTTGCCGTATAATTGTTTTGCAACATTGCGTAATTTGGTTGTTGCAGTGAGGCAAGTGTAACAATACCTAACATTTTTAACCTTCTCCTTCATGTCCTTTTTCTGTTTAACAGATATATAAAACCACAAAAAAACTTTTTTTGCTCCTATTTGTAAAATTTTATTGCAATTTTATTTTTTCTTTAAGACAAAGCCAATCAAGCGAAATTTCCATAAATTCATTTTTATAATCAAAAAATAAATCTTCCGCATGGAGTCCATATTCAAAGCATTTAAATGCTTTTTCAGATTGCGTTTTATTATATAGTGCTTCCGTGTGCCACATATGAACCGTAGGGTCAAGCTTGCCTGCAATATAGAGTGTTTCTGCCATATTGTTTTGAATAATATCAATTGTTTTTATTTTTCTGCGGATAAAAATAGAAGGGCGAATTGAAAACCATCTATTTAATTCTATTTTCTTTAAAGTTGGCAGCCACGCCTCTTTTTTCCACATTTGGTTTTCAATTTTTGAAAAATCGCAAGGAGGAGAAACGGCAATAACTTTCTTAATTCCACCCACCAAAGTTGCGTAATTTAGGCAAATCATTGCACCTAAAGAAAAACCCATGAGGTAAACATTGTCATATCTATCTTGTGCATATTTTATAACCACATCTAAATCTTTTTGCTCTAGTGCTGAAAAGGTATAGAAACCTGAACTTTTGCCATGCCCTCTAAAATCAAAACTTATAACATCAATATATTCAAAAAAAGATTTACTTATTTGGCAAAACGCATCGCTATCTTTTGTCATAAACCAACCAGGAGCAATAATTAAAACATCATCTCGTCCAAAATCATAGTGATTTAGAGCAATCTTAATCTTATCGGCAGTTTTTAAAAACTTCTCTTGAACGCTTTTTTCCATACACCCTCAACCAATAAAATTATAGCATACGACATAGCTAACTATGGATAAAATTTTTGCAAGTTAATTGCTTCTTTAGGCTCTGGGCGAATTGGCAGAGTTTTCTTATTTTTGTGCTGAAAATCGAGATGTGTTGTGGTTTTGTAAATATCGCCAAGTTTTGTTAGGTAAACTTCACCATTTGTATCAATAAAAACATTGAATTTATCTTTAATTTCAGAATGATTATATCTTGGAGTTTCTTTGTTATAGTAAAAACCATTATCATGCCCGCTTTTTCCAATTTTTGTTTTAGGGTCAGAACATAAGCTTTTAATTTGTTCGCAATTAGATGCAATTTGTGATTTTTTCTTGATTACTCGTCTTTCTCCGAAATAATCAACCCAATACATTCTCTCTAATTCTTTTACAATGTCGCGCACAAGCTTATTATAACTTTCGATATTGTAGCCTTTTTCCTTTTTACCGTCAGCAGAGTAAGGAAGCGCAAGCCCAATAACTGAAAACTTTTTATTTTTAACTAAAGGTGTAAAAGTAAAAAACACATTTGCCATATTTTTTACATAAATATCACGAACTTCGCTTGACTCCTTATCTCGTCCTTGCTGAGCCAAATCGTTGGCATGAGCCATAATATTACCAAAAGGATTAACAGAAATGCTCATAGAATATATTTCATTCATTCTGCCATCTTTAGAATAATATTCTACCAACTCCTCCATTCTCTTTTGTGTTTCAATATCTTTTGTGCTCCAGCCAGCGGTATCAAAAACGCTACGAATTCCTGTCCTGTTATAAAAAATTCTGCCCAGTTCTTGATAAGAATGTTCGCGCCCTTGGTAATCTGTTAAATATACATCCTTGCAATCCGAATCCCTAAAAAATGCCACAAAAGAATTAGGATAGCTAAGCTTAAAGCGGTCCTTCATTTCTCCAAAATCTTTAGTGAAAAATAAAAAATTCTCAAAACTCATTTTGGAAATATGTCCTTCGTCTTCTTTAATTGGAGGTTTTGCACCAACGTAACAATGTTTGCAACCATTAGTGCAGCCTCTTATAAGCCCGAGTTCTAAAGAGCCACCTTTCTTCATGATATGATAGACTTCTTTGATTGGCGTGTTTTCAAAAGTGCGAATACCATATTGTAAACCTTCAATTTTATCAAGAAAATTTCCTGAAAGGTGTCTTGTCATAACACTTGGCGTAGATTTCATTTTTTCAGAAGCATTTTTAAATTGAGCATATTTTGAATTGTGCCAAACAAAACTATCCTGACTAAACCCAGAAAAAGAAATCTTTCTTTGTCTTAATGAATTATGATTAACATATTTTGCACCTATTGGCGAAATTTTTGTAATTTGCATATTTAACTAAAACTTGTGAATAATAATCTTGTCAAAATCACTTAAAATCCTGCTGAACTTTTGTAATTATTTGATTTATCGGCATTTGCCAATTCGAAAAATCAGGCTGAATAAAAAGCTCGAGCGAATCATACCAGACATTAGGATTTTTTGCATCAAACCAACGCCAATCAGAATCGTATGGCAAAAGCACATACGTTTTAACACCCAATGCACCTGCGAGGTGAATCACAGATGTATCAACCGAAATAACACAATCCAAGTTCTTAAGAGCAGCGGCAGTGTATGTGAAATCCTTAAATGTTGCACCCAAATCAACACACCAAGAAGGTATTTCTTCCTCTATATCTTCTGGCTTTTGCAAAGAATATAAGAGAGCATTTGGAATATTTTTAAATGCCTTAAAATACTCAAACGTTAAAGAGCGATTTCTTGCATTTCTCCTAACTTTGTCGCCAGCATAAGGAACAATACCTATTTTAAGATTATTATTTCCAAAATAAGTTTTTTTGTATTCCTTATATAAATCGTAATTCGCCCTCAAGTAACCTTCTTTGGATGGCACATGGTCAAAATCTATTCCAAGATAATATGGCACATTAGATGCAATAACAGAATAATCATAATCAAAAACATCGGTGTCTAATGCAAATTCAAAACCCTTTAAGTTTTCTTTAAATAAATTTATTAAAGTTTTTCTTCCGCAAATTATAACTCTTTCAAAGAAATTTTTGGTTTCTTCAAAATACCGTGAATACATAATGGCATCTCCAAGCCCAGCATCACAGAATATCAAAAGCGAACTATCTTTATGTTCTTCGCCTCTCCAAGGGTTTTTAAGCCCAAGATTGTTCATTATTTCAAGTTTTTTCAAAAAATATTTATAGCCTTCACTAAAATTTTTGTTTATAAAATGTGTCATTCCAAGACTACAATTTGCATATGTGTTTTCTGGCTTTAATTCAAGAGCACGTTCTAAGTAATGCAATGATTTTTCAATGTTTTTGTGCATTCTCCAGATAACACCGAGATTATAGAGGGCACAATAAGTTGGTTTAGCTTCAATTGATTTTTCGTACATTTTTTGTGCATTATCATAATCTTTTAAATCTTCATAAATAAGACCGAGATTGTTTAGTGCAACATCGTCATTTGGAATTATTTTCAAAATTTCATTATAGAAAAACTTTGCACTTTCATAGTTTTTTTCCTCATATTCCCAAGGGGCAATTTCTTGAAGAACAGGTAGCTTTTTATCATTTGAAGCAGATAAGATATCTAAATGACCCGTAATTTTATATATTGTCGCCAAAATCTGCGCCATATTTCGAGGGTTTGTTTCAATATTTTCAATTGCAATTTTTTCTGCAAGCGCAAAATTATGTTTTTTAAACTCGTTTAATGAATCTTGAATAGTTGCCATAAGAAAATTTTACAACTCGATTTAGTTTTAGTCTAGTATATAAACAATAAG
>JAZNJP010000073.1:0-4116 GCA_045578125.1 Candidatus Gastranaerophilales bacterium
TGACCCTAAAGATTTTAAAGTTGCAACAAAGCAAAAACCAACACAAGAACAAGTGGAAGATATGATTTTTGCTTTCAAGGTGGCTCGCCATGTTAAATCAAATGCAATTGTTATTGCAAAAGATTTAAGAACATTGGGAATTTGTGGCGGTCAAACAAGTAGAGTTGGGGCATTAGAAGTTGCTCTTCAGAGAGTTTGCGATAGCCCAAAAGATGCTATTGTAGCATCAGATGGGTTCTTGCCAGCAATAGACAACATTGAAGTAGCGGTTCAAAATAGAATTGCGGGAATAATTCAGCCAGGGGGAAGCATTAAAGACCCTGATGTTATAGCTGCTGCGGATAAATACGGCTTAACAATGATAACAACAGGCGTCAGACATTTTAAACACTAATGGAAAAAACTAGCAAAAATTCAATATTCTTATTATCTACAGGACACTTTGCAGTCGATGTTTTTTCATCTGCAATGGTGCCACTATATCCATTTCTTGTTGAAAAATTAGGGATGACACTTGCAACAATAAGTGTGATTATTGCCCTTGGGCACTTGTTTTCATCGATGTTTCAACCATTGTTTGGGTTTTTTGCAGATAAAATGAGACACAGAACTTTTATGTTTTGGGGGCTTGTGCTCTCTGCAATTTTTATCCCTCTCTCAACAACATCTAAGACCGCAGGATTATTGGCATTGTTTTTTATGGTAGGTGTTGTAGGGAACGCCATATTCCACCCACAAGTGACTGCGATGATTTCAGTTTATACAAAAGCAAATTCAGACCTTACAAAATATATGGGAATATTTTTAGGAGCTGGGACGATTGGTTATGCAATTGGACCTTTGATTTCAGCAACAATAGTTGAAAAACTTGGCCTGAATTATATTTTTATACTTAGCGCTTTTGGTATAATTTGCGCGCTTTTAATGTATTTTATGCTACCTAAAATCCCAAGAGAATCTGTTTCTAGGGCAAAAGAAAACTTCTTTTCTTTAATGAAAGAAATATTTTCTTCACCAGTTATGGTTAATCTTACTTGGATTTCTGTTGTGAAATCAATGGTTAGTATGACATGTGCCACATATTTTCCATTCCTTCTTGCAAGATATGGATTTTCACTATCACAAACAGGGGCGATTGTAACTGTGTTTTTCTTAACGGCAGGGGTTGCAACGATGTTGAGCACAATTTTTGAGAGGAAAATTGGCGCAAGGTTATTGATAAAATACGCATTTATCGTGCTTCTACCTTTAATGATTCTTGCAATATTTGCTCTTCAATTCTCAAAAATTTTAGGGCTTTTAATATTTATATTTATGGGATTTTTCATATTTTTATCTGTCAGCATAACGGTTGTTTTGGCGCAGAAAAATATGCCAGAGCACAGAGCGGTTGTATCTGGCGTGACACAAGGATTTTCTTGGGGGCTTGCTGCACTTATGCTTGTGCCATTTGGATATATTGCGCAAGCCGTTAATGTTGAATTAGTACTTATAATGTCTTGCACAATAGCTTTTATTACAGGGTTGTTTTTTGTTGATAAAAGGCTAGAATGTTAAAGCTTAGGGGGAAGCTATGGGAATAGTTGAAGATATACAATTAATAAGCGAATCAGTGCATAAAACTTTAGATTTAATGGCATTTGATGAAAAACTTGGGAAAGATTTTGAAGAGTTTATAAAAAAATATGAAATTCAAATTGCAACACAAAAAGAATTAACTCAAATTATGTTTTTCTACCTTTTTGAATCAAAAATGCACACAGGAATATCACCATTCGATTATTTAAAAGAAGAAAAACTATTAGACGAAAACATCTGTGAAGCGTTTGCAGATAGCTACACAAGCATTTTTCAAGTTTCAAAAATCAAGCAAAATTCCCTGTTCGTAAATTCTCTTGTAAATGAAAAAGAGTATGAACTTACAACGCTATCTAAAACATCAAATTTCAGGGGATTAGGGCAAAAAGATTATATTGAAGCGAGAATCATTAAATTAAACAACAATTATTACGTGCTTGATATTCTAAGCGTTATCCCATCTTCAAAGTGTTTTGTTGCATTATCCAATGGGATTTCACATCTAGTTAAAAATCCTAAAAAAATATACTGGGATAACGAAGAAAAGCTTAAAGAATTTGAAGAAATTTCAGACATTATGACAAAAAGTTTTGTCAAATGTACAGGAAGCCATTGTACAATAACCTCAAATAAATTAGCAGATGGGCTTTTACAACATTTTAATTTTTATCATCACAATCTACTCCCCGAAGATGATAAGCTTGAAAACTGGCTGACCAATGATTACTCGCTTGAATATGTAGATATTGAAAAAGTGAAAAGCGAAAGTGTTTCAGATAATACATTTGATAACTTAGCGGGTGGTTTTTCATCTCATAATGCAGATTATAACGTGGGATATTGGGTTGATGATGAGCTTGGAATATTTATTATTCCGAACCTTGGAACATTTTTTGAAATATTCAAAAATGAAAATCATAAAATTAAAAACTGGAAAGAATGTGTTATTGAATTTTTAAACTTAGATAAAATTCCATTAAGCGTTATTGAAGAAGCTTTTAAGTTAAATAAAAATGCGCTAAACATAATTAACGAAGCAATAAGCGAAAAAGTTAAAACCAAAGAAGATTTAATTAAACAATACAAGCCTGATTACTTAAGTGGGAAAAGATTTTCACCAACTCTTGTTCTCTATAATTCGAAATTATTCCAAGACATTTTTGACGAAATAGATAGGATTGAAAATAAGCAAAACATTGAAGAACAAGCAAAAAGTGTTGGCAGAAATGAGCCTTGCCCATGCGGAAGTGGGAAAAAATATAAAAATTGTTGCGGAAAATAATTAAAAAATTCTTGATAATTGCTAAAAAAAAGTTTATTATAACCTTGTAGCAACGGAGTTATTAATTTATGGAAACAGAAAAAAAAGAAAAAAAATGTTGCAAGGTTTGCTCTATAATCATTGCGACTTTAGTACTTTATGCAGCTATTTTATCAACCTATATTGGTTTAAAAATTGGTGTATTCGACCCAAATTCACCAATAAGTAAGCAACCTATAATTCAACGCACAATTTCAAAAAGCTTTGCTAAAAAACTAACTTACGCAAAGGCTAAAGAATCTAAAAAACCAATGATTGTTTTATTCTATGCTGATTGGTGCAAATTCTGCAAAATGCTTGCTCCAAACTTTGCCAAAACAATTAAGAAAAAAGAATTTAAAGAAAATTTTGTTGCAGCGTATGTTAATTGTGATGACCCCGCAAACGCAGAACTTGTGGCACAATATGAAATTCATGGTTTCCCAACTGTTTACTACGTATCTCCTGCTGGTGAAAAGAAACAACTTGATGTCCAAATCTTCCATGATAAACACTCTGCTGAAATGCTAAAAGCAATGCTTATAAAATAATCGAGCAAAAAATAAAAAACCGCCTCCCACGAGGCGGTTTTTAGTATCTAATTATTTTGATAAAATTGCATCTTTGATGAGAGTACCCATTTTATCCGTGCCAACAAGTGTGCAGCCATCTGACATTATATCTTGAGTTCTATAGCCAGCCTGAAGAACTTTTTTCACTGCTGATTCAATTAAATTGTAAGCTTCATCCATATCAAAACTATATTTTAGCATCATGCCAGCAGATAATATTGTAGCAATAGGGTTTACAATATTTTTACCTTTGAGATCAGGTGCTGAGCCATGAATTGGCTCGTACATTGCAAGTTTTTTATCGTTTGATAGGCTGGCACTTGGAAGAAGCCCAAGAGAACCAGCAAGCATTGAAGCCTCGTCTGATAAAATGTCACCAAAGATATTGCCTGTAACAATTGTGTCAAACTGTTTTGGCGCACGAATGATTTGCATTGCAGCGTTATCTACATACATATGAGATAATTCAACATCAGGATAATCTTTTGCTGTTTCAATCATAATTTCACGCCATAGTCTTGAAACATCAAGAACATTTGCTTTATCGACTGAGCAGAGTTTTTTACCCCTTTTCATAGCAGTTTCAAATGCAACAATTGCAATTCTTCTGATTTCATCTTCAGTGTATATCATATTGTTAAAACCGATTTTTTTGCCGTCTTTAAT
>JAZNJP010000074.1:0-2384 GCA_045578125.1 Candidatus Gastranaerophilales bacterium
ACTGCTATTTCAAGAACTTCACCTTGTCCACGTTCAACTGTCGCAAGAATTTCAATATCAGTTTTTATCAAATCATTTTCAATATCATCAATAGCCGCACCATTTTCAGAAATTGCAACATCTATACCAACACGTTCAAACAATTTCGCATTAGCATTTTTTGAAACTCTTGTAATTACCTTCGCAACTCCTAATTGTTTTGCTAGAAGAGAACAAAGCAAATTCTTTTCATCATTGTTAGTTACACAAACTACAACATCAGATTCACCAACACGTTCTTCTTCTAATAATTCAAAATTGGCACCATCACCATTGATAACAAGCGTATTTTTTAAATCTTCTGTTAGTTCAACACAGCGTTTATAATCACACTCAATGATTTTTATTTTCATATTAACTTTTTCTAAGTTTTGCGCTAACATCAAACCAACATTACCACCGCCAATTATTGTAACGGTTTTAACATCAGTATTATCTTGGAAAAATTTGTTGGCCAATATATCTAATGAGTATGAAGAACCCATAAATATAACTTTGTCATTCAATAATATTTCTGTATCCCCATTTGGAATAAATAATGTATCATCTCTTGTTATGCCAACAATAAGAGTATCTTCAGGGAAACTACAATCTTTAATTTTTTTATTGATAAACTTAGTTGTTTCCACAACTCTATATTCGAATAATCTTGCCTTACCATTTGCAAAATTTTCAACATCAATCGCATTTGGAACAGTAATAATTCTAAAAATTTCCTGTGTCATCAACTCTTCTGGCCAAAGCACATAATCAATCATCAATTCATTTTGATACTTAGAACCCCTAACAAGAGAAAGTGAATCAACATTGTCACGCTTGCTAACAAAACAAACTGTTTTCAACTTAGTCATATTTGTAACAGTTAAACAAGCAACAATATTTGCTTCGTCATTTTGTGTACAAGCTATAAAGATATCAGCGTCTTTTATTCCGATAGACTCAAGAACATTAATGTTAGAACCAGAACCTTTGACATATTCTAAGTCTAATTTTTCAAAAGAATCATTACTCTCATCATTTGAGTCGTCAATAATTATTATGTCGTGATCTTCAAATAATCTAGTTGCAATCAAACAAGCAAGCTCATTTGCACCGTATATTACAATTTTCATAAAAAGCCCTTTTACTTAACTATTTTATAAACTAAAAAGGGATTTTTGTCCAATTCATTAAACTAGCGCAAGCTTATCTGAAACATATCGTTTTAGCTCAATATTTTCTGTTGATTGAGCAGCAAGGTATGCTTTACCCAAAAGTTTTTTAGCTTTTGCTGGATTTCCATAAGACAACATAATTTCAGCAGCACTTATATAATTTTTTGCCAAATTTTCATTATCTTGAACATCAGAATATGATTTTGCAGACTTGCCAAAATATTTTAATGCTCTTGCTTTCTCTCCAAGCTTTTCACAATTATTTCCATTTTTAGAAGAAATTAATCCCATAACTTTACCATCCCCCGTCTGTGTTGCCACAACATCAGACATATCCATAAACATAAGAGCATTATCTCTGTCATACTTTTCTGTGTGAACTTGCGCCAAATCAGATAATGCCTTTGATTGTAATTTTAAATTATCAGCCTCACCAGCAAAAGAAACTGCAGCACAATAATGGTCAATTGCTGGTTCTAACCTTGCATAATCATCATAAATTTTGCCCATATACATATATGATTTTGCTTTTATATTATTATCTGTCGTTTGTCTTGCAGCTCTATCATAATTATATAAAGCTTCTTCTACTTGATTAAAACTATCATATAACCTTGCTTCCTCAAAATGAATCATAGCGCAAGCTTGACTATCTCCAATTTCATCAGCATATTCCATCACATTCTGGAAAGAATACAAAGCTCTTTCTTTTTCATCAATAGCTGCATATTTTTTAGCCTGAATAAACATTCTCTTTAGTTGTGGATCTTGCGGAACATAAACATCAGGTGTTTGATTAGATGTCGTTTGAGCTTGTTGTTCACCTTGAGCAAACTCATCAACTTGCACAGTATCTTCTTGCGGCAATTCAACTATTTCCTCAACAGCTTCTACTGCCTCAGGAATAGCAACTTTTGCTTTGTAGTCAATTTGTTGTAAAAATAGTGCGTCAACCCAATTTTCAACAACTTTTGACGGTTTTTTTAATGTATTTGTAATATATTCATCCAAGATTTGAGATGCGCTTTTTAAATTAGCTTGAATGATTTGCGGATTTGGTGCTTCTTTTTGTGATTGGCTTTCAATCAAAGATAAATATGATGAAACTTCGGCTTTAATTTCATCAGGAGCACCGATTGCGTTTGCGGTATTTCTAAAATCAGATAAAACTTGTTCTATGCCTATTTGACG
>JAZNJP010000075.1:0-5359 GCA_045578125.1 Candidatus Gastranaerophilales bacterium
GCTTGCAATAAAAAACTCGGGCTACCATTTTCCTCAAACCAAAGTGGTCATTAATCTGGCGCCTGCTGACCTTAAAAAGGAAGGTACGAGTCTCGACCTTGCAATGGCAATGGGTATTCTTTTAAAAGAGGGAGAATTGGAAGCGGATTGTAAAGATATCGCATTTTTAGGCGAACTCTCGCTTGATGGCAATATCCGCCCGATAAACGGGGTTCTCGCAATCGTTTCTTCGCTTTGTAATTTTGGGATTAAAAAAGTTATTCTTCCTTATGAGAATTTAGTTGAAGCAAGTTTTGTTGATACCGTTGAAGTTTTAGGTGCTAAAAAATTAAAAGAAGTGGTTGATTATTTAAAAGAAGGAAAACCACTCGCCACAAAAAAGAATAATATTGAAGATTTCCTAAACACAAAAGAAGAATTTGAATTTGATTTTTCAAACGTTAAAGGCCAAGTGCTTGCTAAAAAAGCACTAGAAATTGCAGCGGCAGGCGGACACAATATTTTAATGTCCGGAAGCCCTGGAAGCGGAAAAACGCTTCTTGCAAAAGCATTTCCATCAATTCTTCCTCCGCTAACCAAAGAAGAAGCGATTGAACTCACAAAAATTTATTCAATAGCAGGGCTTTTGGACAATTCAAAACCTTTAATTTCTTCCCGTCCGTTTCGCTCGCCACACCATAGCGCAAGCGCAGTTGGAATAATTGGCGGTGGCTCAACTCCAAAACCTGGGGAAATCACACTAGCTCACAGAGGAGTATTATTTTTAGATGAAATGGTTGAATTTCCTCGAGCTGTACTTGAAGTTTTAAGACAACCTTTAGAAGATGGTGATGTTACAATTTCTCGCGCACAAGGAAGTGTTAAATATCCAGCGAATTTCATTCTTTTGGGCGCGATGAATCCTTGCCCATGTGGATATTTTGGAGATTCCAAAAAAAGATGCACTTGCTCTGAATTTCAAATTAAAAGATACAAAGGAAAACTCTCTGGCCCGCTTTTAGATAGGATTGACCTTCAAATTGAAGTTGTAAGACTAACAGAAGAAGAACTTACAAATATTAAAGAAGAAAGAGAAACATCAGACACGATTCGAGCTCGTGTTATATCTGCAAGAAAAATACAAGAAAAAAGATACCAAGGCACCACAATACACACAAATTCAGAACTAAGTGCAAAATATATAAACAAATTCTGCAACATTGATGAAACTTCAAAACAAATGCTCAAAGGCGCAATTTCTAAATTTAACCTTTCAGGAAGAGCCTATGACAGGATTTTAAAAATATCCAGAACAATTGCCGACCTCGAAGGCTCAAAAGACATAACCTCAACTCACGTTGCGCAAGCTTTACAATTTAGAAGTTTGTCTTAATTTGATATTCATTTTATATATTTTTTATTAGACTTTTTCTTTTTTATCCTTAAATTAGAGGATAATTTGCGATTTTATTAAATTTTTCCAAGTTTTTATCGTAACAAACGATAAGGGAGAAAGTATGTTTAGTCCAAGTATTCAAAATTATATAGATACAAGCGGAAGAGCAAATGCTCTTGCAAGGGTTAAGCAACTTTCCGCGCGCATTGGCTACACAGAACAAATTGAAGCAGACAACAAAACAAATGGGGCACAAGGTAATTTTGCAGACGTTTTAAACAAAACTGTACTTGAAGAAATCAAAACCCCAAGCGGTAAAAACCCTTTTGCGCTTGATCTTCCCCCAGTATTAGAAAACACAAAATTTGGTCAGATGATAACATCTGGTGCAACGCTTGAGCAAATTGAAGCAATAAGCAAGCCAGCAGTGGTTAAAAAAACTAACTCAGTCGAAAACATTGGAAACATTTCTAGCACAAACGGAAGCTATACAAAAGCGCAAATTTTAGGGCTTGTAGAAAAAATTTCAAATAAATATGGCGTTGATGAAAAACTTGTTCAAGCAGTTATCAAGCAAGAAAGCGGATATAATCCAAAGGCAAAATCTCACGCAGGCGCACTTGGATTAATGCAATTAATGCCAGCAACCGCTAAATCTTTAGGCGTTAAAGACCCACTAAACCCAGCCCAAAACATCGAAGGTGGAGTTAAATATCTAAAAAATATGCTAGAAGAATTCAACGGAAACACAATTTTGGCACTCGCTGCATATAATGCAGGGCCAAACGCAGTTAAAAAATATGGCACAGTGCCACCATACAAAGAAACTCAAAACTACGTAAAATCAATTTTGAAAAATTATTTATAAGAAAGGTAAAATATGAGCTTCACACCAAGAATAAATTTAGATATCGTAGGTAAAACTTCGAATTTTATATCTGAAATGCAAATTGACGGCACAACAGGTGTTAAAAAGGGCGAATTTAAAGACGTACTTGGCGGACTTGTTCAAGGTTTAAACAAAGAAATTGAAGCTCCAGACGCCGTTATGAAAGATGTAATCTCAGGCAGTGCCGATGTTCACGATGTGATGGCAGCAATTGCAAAATCAGATATTCAAGTTTCGATGGCAACAACTGCAACATCAAAAATACTCCAAGCGTATGAAAAAGTAATGAATATACAAATTTAGCCGTTATATAGTATAATAAATATGGGGATTTTAATTAAGAAAAATGGATTTTCAAGCGTTATTAAAAGATAAAAGAGTTTTATACGGTGCAATTGCTGGGGTTGTTGTAGTTGCTGTCCTTGCGCTTGTTCTTATTGTAAGCTCTGTATCAAGTGGCGGAAAATCTAAAGGCAAAAGCAAACCTGTTGATGAAGTTGTAATCAAAGAAACTCTTGACCTTTTTACAACTGAAAAAATAGGGCAAGCTCTTGAAATTCAAGCAATGTTAGCTCGCGAAGGCATTAAAGTTAAAAGAAAACCAGACGGTATGAAATCTGTTGTGTATCTTGAAAACTACACTATGTCTGAGCGCGATAGAGCACTACTTGCGATTGTTAAAAGCGGCTTAATTGATGAACACACAGGGCTTGAAATTTTTGATAAAGGTGATTTCACATCAACAAAAGAAGACAAAAAAATTAGACTTGCTCGAGCTATAAATGGCGAACTTGCAAGATTAATTAGAAAAATTCCTCCAATTGAAAATGCTCAAGTTTTCATATCAATTCCTGAACAATCAATGTTTGCAACACAACAAAAACCAATCACTGCAACTGTTCAACTTGTTGTTCCATTTGGTGAATCTCTAGATAACATGAAAATTAAAGCAATTACAAACTTGCTTTTAGGCGCTGTACACAATTTAAAATCTGAAAATATTGCAATCACCGATACAAACGGCAATACATACAATAGCATTATTGATGCTTCAAACGACGCTCTTGCGAAATTACAAGAAAACGATAGATACATGCAAGCAAAAGTTGCAGCACAACTTGACAGACTTGTTGGCAAAGGAAACTATGTTGTTACAGTTTCAACATTCCTAACCCAAGCACCAGTTGAAAAATCAAGTATAATCTATGACCCGAATTCTAAAACTTCTGTTTCAGAACAAGATTTCAGTGAAAAAATGGGCGACAGCGCATCAGACAGCAGAAATGGAAGCCCAGTTAGCACATATTTGCCATACGGCACAGTTGGAACACCAGGTGGTGGCGCTTCACATCAAGATAAAAGCTATACAAGAAGTGCAAGTGAAACTCAATATGGCGTAAGCAAAACGCACATTAATGAATATCAAAAAGCTGGTGTTATTGAAGAAATTTCAATTGCAGTCTCTATTGAACATGCAAAAATTCCGTCTTCAGTTTCATACGAAGACTTAAAAGAACTCATTGCGCACGCAGCAAGTCCAAAAGTTAACCCAGAAAATGTATCAATTGCATTTATTGACCCAGACCCAGATATTTTAGCACCAGACGAAATCAATAAACTTCCAAAACCAGAAGAAAGTGGGAACCCTTGGTGGGTTGTTGGGTTGGTGCTCCTTGCAGGTCTTGGCTTTGGGCTTAACCATATAGCTAAAAAAGTAAGAATCGAAGCTCGCAAACAAGAAGAAGAAATGTATCTTCTTAAAGAAAAAGCTCAACAACAAGATAAACAATTGCAAGATGTTAATACCAAAGCAACTGAACTCATTCAAAGACAGGCTCAAATGGCGCAAAATTTAATTGAGCAACAAAGAATGCAAAACCTTCAAATTCAACAAATTCAGCAACAAAACACTGTTTTGCAACAGCAACAACAAACAACTCAAAACCCAATAGAAGCAGAGAAAAACTCGGCTGAAAGCCTATTTGAAAATCTAGATGAATTAACTCTGGATTTTGATGAAATAGATGAAGATGAAGCAGTGCAAAAACTACAAAGTTGGATAGATAACTAATATGTCAGAAAATGTAATGGAGAATGTAGAGGAATTTAATCCGCAAGAATTTGCAGAGAATTTATCTGTGCAAGCTGCAGAGATTATTCCTGCAGAAATTTCTGACGAAGATAAAGAATTTATCAGAATGGTTATCCATAAATTTTGTTTTCTTGCAGGCGATGCCATTGTAAAAGATGAAAATATTAATTTTAACGCAGCGCAAGCTTCGCTTGTTGCACAATTTATTGGCGAATGGACATTCCACAAATCAATTGACCTTGCGAAAGCTGGAATTGATATAAACCTAAGAGAAGGAATACTTCAAAAAATAGCTTTTACAATTTTTGAAATTGCAAAACAAGCAATTATGAAAAATCTTCCGCAAGACCAGCTTATTCCACTTGTTGAGCACCATGTAGATAAAAGCTATAAAGCAGCTCTTGAAGATTTGAAAAATCGCAATGTAATTTCTGAAGAAGCAATGCAAAATGCAGAGGCACAATCAAATGTGGATAATATGGTTGCAGCAGAAGAGCACCCTGTGATTTCACAAATGAGCGACACAAAACTCCTAAAGCTTGCCTCGGTTGCACTTCTTTTAAAAAACTTAAATGAAGATAAAAAACAAAATCTGCTTTCTAAATTTAACGAAGCTGAAGCACAAATTTTAGGAGATTATCTCAAAATGGAAGATTTAGAAGGAAAAGTTGATGTTAATATAACCTCAAAATGCATCAAGGAAGTTAAAGCAATTCTTCCTGCTCCAAAAACCATTTCAGGCACAAGATACATCCATAAATTGCACAAAATATTACCTACAACAGATGTAAATGTTATCAAATCAATGATAAGCAAAGAAAGACCACTAATTGGTCAATTAATAAAAAACGCAATAAGAAACGAAGACGTTGAAATTTCTTCAGGAATTGCGGGCGCATTATTTAACTATATACAACAAAAAGCGATATGATAATCAAGAAAAAAAACAATCAAATAAAAACAGGCGAAAACTCTACTCTAGCTAAAAACGAAGCCAAAGAAG
>JAZNJP010000076.1:0-5153 GCA_045578125.1 Candidatus Gastranaerophilales bacterium
GCACAGTTAAGAAAACACTAGAAGAAATATTTAGAAGACTAAAAGTTAAAGGAAGAACTAGTGCAGTAGCATTTGCTTTTATTTCTGGAATATTAAACCTAGAGATATTAAACAAAACCCTAGAACATTACAAAATCCAAGCACAGATGAGAGAAGAGTGGGAATAACCACAGAAATTACCTTATGAGTTTATTGTTCTAAATTTTAATAATTTCGATACTTTTTGGGCAATTTTTTCTATGTTTTTGTTTTATTAATGTGCAAACAAATGAGACAAAAATGAAATTATCCCCAGTTTATTTCCAAAATTTTAAAAAAAGTCAAAATAATTACTGTGTTGCAACTCGAATAATTAGTTTTCGTGCCAAGGGTGATACGTTTGAAAAAACATCAAAACCCAGTGCTCAAGAAGCCCAATCTGCCCTTCAAGTTTTGTCATCATTTTTCAATATTGATTTAAAAAATTTTTCTTTAGATAATCTTGGCATTCTCCCAAAAATAAACCCTAATCTAGATAAATATACAACAGACTTTTGTGGCATCAGGCTTTTAAATTCAAATAATCTAGCAAATAAAAACGAAACAAAATATCAAAAAGCAATTGAACACATTAGAAATATAGGTTATGAAAAATTAGCAACAAAGCCGGAAATAAAAGCAATTAAGGCAAAAAAACCAACATTATGGTCTCTAACTTCTGAATTTGATCCGATTAAAGTTGGTGGCTTGGGTGCCGTTCCTCCTGAAATAACAAAAAATGCCAAGAAATTAGGAGTAAATATTCCAACTTTTATCCCAATGTATAACGAGCCAGGAATTTCTAATTTAACAAAAGTTGGAGACGATTATACATACACTTACAAAGGCGAAAAACTTGGTTTAGAAAAAGCCGCAAAATTCGACATGGATATTTATCAAAATGGAGAAATAAAAACTGTCCCCGTTGAAATTTTTATCAACGACAACAAAGAGCGACAACTTGTGTTCATAAAGTGTGACAACTATTTTGATGGTTCTATCTATGAAGCGAATACAAAAGTGCAAGAACCTGAAAAATTTGTAATTTTCACAAAAGCAATTTACGAACTAGCGAAATTGAAAACCGATAAAAATTATTCTCCAAAAAATTTGGAAATATTGTCAAGTTTTGCGCTTGAAAATATTAAAGAACCGCACGGAATGATTTTAAATGATTGGCACGCAAGCCCATTTGCTGCGCTTGCAAGATATAGAGCGCCTATGGAAAATGCTTGTGGAATTTTAAGCGATGAAGCAAGCAACAAATTAAAAGATATGAACATCATTACAATTGGTCATAATGCCCTTTATCAAGGTTTAATTTACGATAATAATGATATTCAAAGAAGAAACAACAACACTAATATTCTAAATACACTTTTCGACAAGTTTGCGTATGATATTGTTTCAAATGCGACAATAAAAAGCGAAAAACTTAATTCCAGCACAATAGCCGCCAAGATGGATATAGACAATGTTTTAATGTTAAAAGCATACAAACGCGGAAACAATTATGTTGATTTGCTGAATATGGGCATAATTTTAAGTGATTACTTCTGCCCCGTTTCCAAAAATTATGCAAAAGAATTAGTTAAAAAGAAAAATCATGAACTTTCTTACGACATACAAGATGCACTAATCCAAAAAGAAAAGGCGGGCAGATTAATAGGCGTTATGAATGGCAACGATTTTGATAGCATATCAATCGAAGCCAGAAAAGAAAAGATTAAAAAGCAAACAGGTCTTGAATTTGAAACATACACACGAGAAAGTACGCCTGAAGAAATAAACGAAGCAAAACTTAAAAACAAAATTAATTTATATAACAATTTTATCTTACCGTTTTCGAATTCATCAGCGTCTTCAAAAGATGACATCAAAAAGGTTAAAAATTTAACAAAAGGGCTGGAGTTTGTGAAGAGCAAAAATCAAACTCATCTGCCTATTCTCAGCAACGAGGAACTTATGAACACTCCAATTTTAACCTCAGGCGGTAGATTAGTTTCACAAAAAGGCATCGATATTTTATGCGATTCGCTCAAAACACTTTTTGACAATTGGGAAAAAGATTTCCCAAATAAAAATAAGCCTATTGTTTACATAGCAGGTGCTGATGGCGAAGGCGGGAAACAAAGAGAATATATTGAAAAATTCAAAGAATCTTTAGGGGAAGATTCAAACAGAATTGTATTTATGCATGGTTTTGCCCCAATGCCAGCTCTAATGGCAGGAAGCGACTTTTTCTTAATGCCAAGCGTTTTTGAGCCTTGCGGTTTAACACAAAGCGAATCTCTTGCACTTGCAACACCAGCAATAGCAAGCGCGGTTGGCGGGCTTGTTGACACAATTAACCGCAACGGCAAACAAAATGGTATCTTGACAACAAAAAGAAAATCGCCAGACAAAGAAGAATTTTATCAGGCAATGAAAAAAGGTTTGACAATATATTTTGATAACAAGAAACAATATTCTAAAATGGTTCAAGATTCAATTTCAGAGAACTTCAGCTGGATACAACCAAACAAAACTGGTCCAATTTATGAATATATGAACTTAATTGGCATAAAAAGATAATTAAGAACTAAATGTCAGATACTGGAATTTTTAAACACAATTTGATAAAATTTATGTGTTGTTACTTTATTGGAGATAGATTTGAAAGTATTATTAGTTAATGGTTCGCCAAATGAAAAAGGTTGCACATACACAGCACTTAGCGAATTTGCCAAAACATTAAAAGAAGAAGGAATTGATTCTGCAATTTATTACATCGGCCGTGAAGCAATCGCACCTTGCATGGCTTGTTATGGTTGTTCAAAAACCGGTAAATGTGTAATTAATGACAAAGTGAACAGCTTTTTAGAATTTGCAAGAGAATTCGATGGCTATGTTCTTGGAACACCAGTTCACTATGCCTCAGCAGCAGGCGGGATTGTTACTTTTATGCATAGAGCATTTTTTGCCGATTCTATGTCGGGTAAAAAATCTTTTAAACATAAACCTGGAACTGCAATTGCAACTGCCAGAAGAGCAGGCACAACCGCGACAATTGACCAATTGAACAAATATTTCCAAATTAATCAAATGCCAATAATTTCGGGAAGATATTGGAATATGGTCCACGGGCAAAACCCAGAACAAGTTATACAAGATAAAGAAGGAATGCAAAATATCCGCATTTTAGCACGCAACTTTGCATATCACCTAAAATGCAAAGAAGCTGGTGAAAAAGCTGGAATTATGCCACCAGAAACAGAAGAAGTTGTTTGGACTAATTTTATAAGATAAGTAACGCTATCACAATCCAAAGGCATCAGCAAAATCTTTTAAGGCAGGGTCATTTCTGTCTTCAGGTTTTGCTCGAAGATAATTTTCTAGAGATGTTTTTGCTTCAAATTTACGATTAGTTCTAGCACAAACAATTAGAAAGTTCCCTAGATTATTCTTGTCATAAGGATTGGTATCAAGCGCTTCTCTTGTGTAAAAATAACCATTATCTAGGTCGCCTTTTGCGTTATAGTTATAACTTAAAAGCTCTATAATTCTGTTTTTTTGATATTCATCAAGGTTTAAAGATTGTGCATATTGCAAACATTCAATCGCTTCATCATATTTTTTAGAGGCATAATAGCAAGAAGCAAGCCCAATGTATATATTACCATCATTTGAAGAAAGCTTAATTGCTTCTTTATATGCATTTGCTGCCTTTATGAAATTATTTTGAGCATAATACGTTTGGGCAAGATTAATCCACGCTGTCGGTTCTTTTGGATACTTTTGCACATAATTTTCAGCTTCAGATAGCTTGTTTTGCACCGCTTGTGCCTTAGTTTCTTCTGGCACCTCAACATTTGAATACATCGCCTTAATTGTTGCAATATCCCTTTCGGAATATGTTTTTCTTATTGATGAAGCATACATCAAATCGTCTTGCTCTTGCGAATGTCCAACAATGCCAATGGCGTGCCCCATTTCATGCAAAAATGTTGCGTAGATTTCTGGTTTTGTAATTTCTTGTTTTGATATCGGATGCGTTGTGTAAAGTTGCATATGTGATTTTTGAATAATGCCATCATTGTTATACTGTGGCATAGTTTTCCCAAGCTCAAGACTATTCGGGTTTGCAATGGGTCGTGTTTCGAAAACAACCTCTATATCTGATAAATTTTTATCATCAACCAAACTAATAGTAAAAATGTCACTAAATGTTGCTTTAAACTCATCAAGTGCACTCAAAACCGTGCTTTTATATTCACCCTCTTCAATAAACACATTTAAATTTTTTTTGCCCCATTTAACAATTTGCCCTTTACTGTTAACCGCATTTGCTAAATAATCTTTTCCTTGGGAATATTTTTTAACCAAGTCTTGTGAGGACTTTTTGTATTCTTCAAACCAATCACTCTGCGCACTTGCTCTGCTTATTGATATTGCGCTGTTTTCTTCTTGTATATTTTTGTTTTCTTCTTCGTAAGCACCATATTCTTCATTATCATATTGGGTATTATCTTCATAATAATTTTCATTTTGTGTACTTGCTACATTCAAATTAACTTTTTCTTTAATAGAATATACATTTGCAACAAAAGAACCAATGATAATTAGTACAGAAATTAAGCCAACTACTAAAATTTTTCTTCTATATTCCATACAGAGATTTTACTCTATTTTTTTTGAAAAATAAACATTTTGAATTCACGATAAATTTCATCTAACTTCAATAACAACCAATAAAGGGCTTTGGTTTGTGTATGAGCTGTTTTGTTATACCAATAATAAAGAGTATAAGCTCTATGGTTTTCAAATTTATCCTTTAGTATTTCAAAAAGAGCGTTTTTTTTCAAAATTTCTTCTTGCAACTTAACAATTTTAAAGAAATCAAGTTTTTTAAAATCTTGTTTAGCGTTTGTTCTTGAATATGAGGTATCAGAAAATAATTTATAAGAAACAAGAGGTTCGTGAACAATTCCAACTCTTTGCGCTTTTAAGAACATATCAAGAAAGAAAACATTATCCTCAAAATTTAAACCCTCAATAAATTTCAACTTATTTTGCTTTAAGAAATCGCGCCTATATAATTTGTTCCACGGCACAACACAAATTCTAAAAATAAACTCAAGACACTCTTTGTATGT
>JAZNJP010000077.1:0-6377 GCA_045578125.1 Candidatus Gastranaerophilales bacterium
CGAACCTTCAAGGGACCGCTGAAGGGCTTTTTACTTCAACTCTTGGTGCTGAAATTAAAAATCTTACTTTAGATGAATTTCATATTAAGGGAAGATCAAATGCTACTGGTGCACTTATAGGTGAAGCACAGGCCACAAAAATAGAAAATGTACATGTAACAGGTGGACGTATTATGAGCTCACAAAACGATACTGGTGGGCTTGTGGGCGCCATCTATGGTGGAGAAATTACAAACAGCTCATCATCCGCAGATGTTGAAGGCTCTAGAAGTAATATTGGTGGGCTCGTAGGGCGTAATGATTCTGCGAATATAAAAAACTCTTATTCTACCGGAGAAGTTAGTGGAAATGGTCAGATGGGCGGATTTGTAGGGTGGAACCAGTCTGGAAATATTGAAAATTCTTATTCAACCGGCAATGTTACGGCAAATGGTGCTAGTGCATTTTCTATTGGCGGATTTGTAGGGTGGAATTCCTTTGGGGAAATAGGAAATTCTTATTCAACCGGCAATGTTACGGCAACTAGTGATAGGGCAGTGGATATTGGCGGATTTGTAGGGACGAATGAAAATGCAGCAATTGCGAATTCTTACTCATTAGGCACAGTATCAACCGCAGTTACATCTGTCGGTGGGTTTGTAGGATTTAATAATGAACTTTTTGTCAACATAGTGGATAATACAATCTCTAACTGTTATTACGACAGTTCTTTAGGTTGTAGCGATAAATATGCAGATACTATGGTACTTTCTGACATGCAACCTTCAATTAACTCAATTACTAATGCAGTTAATGCAAATATCGAACAAGCCAAAACTAATATACAAGCACCACAAACTGTCCCAATCACCAACTCCTTCGGTGCCCTTGTCGGTTATGCAACAAGCGAAGGTGGCGCAATTTCAATCAAAAATTCATATTCAACAACTGAAGTTTCAAATGTATTTGGCGCAACTGGGCTTGTTGGCACAATCAACACTGCAAATAACAATATCAAATTTGAAAATTGTGCAATTTCGAATGAAAATGCAATTGTGAACCCAAATACAGCGGAAGGTGTTACAATCCAAAATGCAGAATGGTTCAAAGATTCTAAAAACTTAGATTCAATCATTGCTGTTAACAATAAAGACACTTGGGGCTACATTTTAGACGACATTGATAACAGTGCCACAGGCGATATTAGCTCTCTTGAAACAAAAGAACTTCTTAAAATTCGAGCAGAAGCAATGGGCTATACTGCTGTTTCCACTGCACAAGAACTCTACGACGCTCTTGCTCAAAATAAAGATGTAATGCTTGTCGATAACATTAATCTTTCTGGTTTCTCTTGGGAAACAATTGAAAATTATACAGGAAAATTAGAAGGCGCTGGCTTTAAGATTTCAAACATTTCATCAAGCCTATTTAATAACCTTAAAAACGCAAAAGTTAAAGATTTAACTCTTGAAAACGCAACTTGCGGAAATGCCCTTGCGCAAACAATGACAGGCGGTTTGGTTTCTCATGTGACACTTTCTGGTGCAAGTTATACAACCGACACCCCTAGTTCCGCTGCGCTTGTCGGTGCAATCAATGGCGGTTATTTTGAGCAAATCAAAATAGAAAATTTAAATATCACTTCAACCAATGGAAACATTGCCTCTGCTTTTGCAGATACAGTAGCTGGCGATGTGTATATTTCAAACCTCTTTATTAATGGCGATATGTCAGGCACGGGCTCAACAACGGCTTTTGCAAACATTGTAACAGGCAATCTTTCAATTGATAATTCATATTATAACGGCACATTATCAGGCACAAGTGGAAGTGCTATGTTTGGCTTAATTGAAGAAAATGCAAAAGTTAATGTAACAAATGCTTTTGCTACTTCTGCAATTGCAGGCTATGTCGATTCTACTGCAACATTAGCTCTCAATAACGTGTATTACACAACAGAAAATGCAGTGACAAATGGCACATTTGAAGGAAATGCAACAAGAACAGTTGCAGTTGCGTTTAATAACTCTACAACATTCAGTCAAATCATTAAAGAAAATAAAGTCGCAGACACAATTTCGCTTGTTGTAAATAGTGCCCTTGGCACAAATAATGTTTCAACAGGAATCACAGTTGACACAATTTTTGGAACGCAATCAGATGGCACAATTCGAGTTTCAACTGCTGAAGAATTAAGAGAAGCAATGTTGCTTGGCGCTGAAGATTCAAGCGTTGTAATAACTCTAATGCAGGATATCAACCTTGCAGGCTGGGAAACAGTTGATACCTTTAAAGGTACAATCAACGGTAATAACAAAAAAATTACAGACTTAACTTCTGCATTAATCAACAACCTTGAAGGCGCAGTTCAAGATTTATCGCTTGTTGGTGTTTCAATCACAGGTGATGCAGATGACACAAACATTGGTGCTCTTGCAAACACAGCTAATAATGCGGCAATTACAAATGTTTCTGTTTCAGGCACAGTGAACTCTGGAAGCGCAGCCGGCGCAGTTGGTGGTATCGTAGGTGGCGCAACTAATACATCGTTCAAAATTGTAAATTCAAACGCGAATATAACAAGTATAATGCAACAAGGCACTGGCGGCATTGTGGGTTCGATGACAGGTGGCAGTATTAATGGCGCCATAGCAACAAGCGATGTTACAGGAACAAGCCATGCGGGTGGCATTGCTGGCTTTATTGAAAGTGCTACAATTTCAAATGCTAAAGCAACTGGCGATATTCATACTACGCACATCGTGGCTGGTGGTTTGGTCGGTTGTGCAACGAATAATTCAAGAATTTCAAATTCTCTTGCAAAAGGAAACGTGACATCAAAATTCGGTCCTGCTGGGGGATTGGTTGGCTCGCTTGAAAATTCACACCTAGATACAGTTAGGTCTGAAGGTAACGTTAACAGTGTTTTAGCCACTGGCGGGCTTGTTGGCGAAGCTATTGGCACATATGAAAATGGCGAATTTTCAACCACAATCCACAATGCTTATGCTTCAGGTAGCGTTTCAGCTTCTTTGGGCGGCGGGCTTGTTGGAAGTATTTCGAATGTTCAAATCACAAATTCTATCGCCAAAGGTTCTGTTGTGTCAGGGGCTGTTGTGGCTAATGGCATTGTTGCAGGTTTTGTTGGGAATGCACAAAATAATTTCATAATTTCAAATTCATATTCATCTGGAAGTCTTCTAGTAACAGGAGAGCACGCAGCAACTACAAGCGCAGGTGGTTTTATAGGTTCAATCACAGGCGAAGCAGGCAATGTTCAAACAATTGAAAACGCATTTGCTCAAGGTTTAGTTTCAAATCCAAGTGGAATCGTCGGTGGTTTCATTGGCAAAATTGAAGCCCAAGGTACAAACCTCGCAATTAATAACTATGCTTTTATTGGCAAAAATGAAGGCATAGGCAAAATTAATGGCAAAGACTTCACGCTCAGCGCAACTGACGGCACACGTACAATCAACGGTATAACATACACTGTAATTGGGGAAAATGAAGCAGAGAAACTTCTTGCAGCCCTCAAAAACAACGAAAACGTGCTTCTTGAAGGCAATGTTGACTTATCCGACATTGATTGGGAAAATATTACGGATTATTCTGGAGTATTTGATGGCGCAGGGCATACCATCTCAAGCCTCAACCATTCTTGCGCATTGTTTGTAAGCACTTGGGGTGCAACAATCAGAAATATCAACTTAGAAAATTTCGAAATAGGAACAACAACTAATAGCAGAGAATCTGCGGCGTTAGCTATTACCGCAGACAACACATTTATAGAAAACGTCCATGTAATAGATGGCGAAATCAAAGGTAACAATATTGCAGCAGGGCTTGTCGCAAATGCAAATGGAACAAGAATATACGGCAGCTCATCTTCTGCACGTATAGAATCTAGCGGTTCTGCGGGCGGGCTTGTTTGCAAGAGCTATTATGGTGATATTGCAGATTCTTGGGTGTCAGGAGATGTCATAGGTGATAGCAACACGGGGGGGCTTGTTGGTTTCAACACCGATACAAACATCACAAATTCGTATTCATCAGGCACTGTTCAAGGTACAAGGCTTGTTGGTGGCCTTGTGGGCCATAGTCACGGCAGCACAATCAAAAATTCATACACGACATGCGATGTAGTGGGTACAGGAGATAGTGTTGGCGGCTTCATAGGGGCTTTAAGATCTGGTTCAATTGAAAATTCATATTCTGCAGGTATTGTTTCGAATGAAAGCACTGAAGAAGTTGGGGCTTTCGCAGGAAGCAATGAAAGCACAATCACAAATTGTGGCTACAACGAAGAAAATACATTTGGCGCTGTAAATAATAGTATGGACGCAAATGTTAATGGATACTCGGCAAATGAAATATTAAATAACAAAATTTTCCAATCAGAAGCCACAACAATAACATATACAAATGTTGCAGACGCTGAGCAACTTTATAATGCTATACAAAATAACGAAAATATCAAATTAACTCAAGATATCGATCTTTCAAGCTATGCTAATTCTTGGGGTAGATTTACATATACAGGAATATTTGATGGCGATAACCACACCATCTCCAATCTCACATATTCAGAAGGCTTATTTACGCAAGCAGATGGCGCAACAATTAAAAATTTAACACTAGATAATTTCCAAATTACAGCCAATGGCAACAGTACAGGAACTCTAGCGAGCTACACGCTTGACACAACAATCGAAAACGTACAAGTAAAAAATTCTTCAATTACAAGTACCGGTGAACACTACTACGTGGGTGGACTTGTTGGCTACGCGAACAGTACAAAAATTAACAAGTGTTCGGTTGCAACAAATATTGAAACACCAAACTGCCTAGAAGTTGGCGGCTTTGTTGGTCTTGCCGCAGGCACAATAATAACAAACAGCTCTTGCACGGGAGATGTTACTAGCGGAAGCTACACAGGTGGCTTTGTCGGCCGTACCAACTATTCTTATGTAAATAATTCATACTCTGCAGGAAACGTCACAAGCACAACCGGTCAATATACTCACGGCTTTGTTGGCAGTGATGGCTACTCAGATTTTGCGCATTGCTACTACAAAGAAAATTGCGGTTATGAAGATGGCTGGGCAACTGGCGTAGAAATAGATAGTACAATAATCGCAAACCAAAAAACATTAACAGATGTGAATGAATATTCACAAGGCAACATCTTCAATATTTCATCAGACGCAGGCAAATCTGTTGAATGGTTCAAAAACATTGAAAATGTTACATCAATTCTAAATGCTGATTCAACTTCTGCACCTGATAAAGTTGCAGCTGCCAAAGAAACTTGGAAAATAAATGTTTTAAGCGCGCACACATCATCTGAAACTGCAAGCGCAGACTCTGTTGCTGCAATTGTTGGTGGTTTTGCACTTGTTAGATCTGCGGCGCAACTTCAAAATGCACTCGCTGCAGGCAATAATGTTATGCTTATGCAAGACATTGACCTCAAAAACTTCAATTGGTCACAAATTGCAGACTACTCAGGCACAATTAACGGAAACGGCTTCACAATTTCTAACATTTCAGAAAGTCTATTCACTAACTTAAACTTAACTAATGCCGCAATTAAAGAATTAACTCTTAAAAATGTGACATGCGAAAACGCTCTTGCGCAGAGCATTGTAGGCGGAACAATTTCTGACCTTAAAGTTCAAAATGCAAAATTTGAAACAGATGCAGAACAAGTAGGTGTGCTTGCTGCAACAATTGAAGGCACAAATTTAGACCATATTACACTTGATGGCGTAAAAATTACATCAAGCACTGAAAATGCAACAAAACTCGGCTCTGTTGCAGGTGCTGCAGTTGATGTCATTGCAACAAACATAACAGTTAAGAATGCAAACATCACAAGCGCGAATAGCACGATCGGCGGTATTTTTGCTGAAATTTCAAGCGGAAAAGTTCAAAATTCAACATTTGCTGGTGCGTTCACAGGCTCAACAGTTGGCGGTGTTGCAGGAAATGCCACAGGCAGTGCTGAATTTATTGCCGTTCAAAGCTCAGGTTCAATTTCAGCCTCAGCTCTTGCGGGTGGAATTTTAGGCTCTGGCGATGATGTTTTAATCACAAATTCAACTTCATCAAGCTCGCTCACAGCAACAGGTAACGCAGTGCTTGGCGGTATAATTGGTAATTTCACAAAAGGCACAGTCCAAAATTCATATTCAACAGGCGCTGTATCCGATGCTGGCTTTGAAGTTAAAGTTGGTGGCATTGCGGGTATCATTTCAGGCACAAACGAAACTGCAACAATCGTTCCGCCTGATGAAACAACCCCTGTTGACCCAAGCACACCAACTGCCTCTGAAGGAACAATTGTTCGAAATGCTGCAGACTTATTAGTTGCGCTCAGGGCGAATGAAAGCATT
>JAZNJP010000078.1:0-1945 GCA_045578125.1 Candidatus Gastranaerophilales bacterium
GCGCAAAGGAATGCTTTTATAATATCGCGGAATATGTCTCTTTAAATATTTTTGGACTGCGTCATGTTTGCCTGCTTTAAATAATTTCACAGCATTTGCAATGATAACTTCTTCTGTGTCCTGTTGCTCCTTTTTGCGCTCATCAAAACCACTTGCAATGAACAAAAAATAAATTCTTGCAATTAAAAGAACAAACAGAACTAATAAAAATGTCAGTAAATGCGCAATCCCCATAGGAATATTATACAAAAATACCAATTAAATGACAATTTTATTTAACTATTTTATATATTTTAAATTCAGAAGGTTGCACTACCTCGAAGTGTATTTCGTTTTCAATTGCATATTCGATATTATTTTCCACAAGTGACATTTTAGACATATCATCGTGTGCAAAATCAAAATATGAAACAATTTTTGAACCTTCAAGCTTAACTGTGTTGTTAAATGTTGCACTTCCTTTAACGATTCTTTTACATGTGCTGCCATTTTCTTCAACATCTTTAAGCTCAGTCGGTGCAAGATAGTTTGCAACAATTAAATATTCATAATCAACTTTATCTGATGAAACTTTCCAAGCAACAAAACCGTCTTCTTTTTGTTCAATAAGGCTTGCTGTGCCAGATGTTAAAAGCTTAGAATTTGCAACAAATCTATCGATAGCATCAAATTTTTCAAAGAAATTCCAGTTTCTGTTTCTCTTCATTGAAATTTCAGCACCAATTACGGATTCAATTCCGCGAGCAGTAAAACTTTCATCGCCATCAACAAACATGCAAGGGCGATTTGCATATTCTCCTGCGGGTAAAAACTTATATTTAAACCATTTAAAGAGCGCACCAGCCTCTCCTAATTGCCCTGGATATTGGTTGATTGCCTCAAATTCGCCGTCTTGATTGTTATATGTTTTAATTACAGAAAGCTTCATTGAAGAAGGATTTTTCTTGTTGTAATCAGCCAAATATTCATTATCTTCAATAATCTGTTTTGGAGTTTTCGCGCTTTGAGAAACGATATCGTTTCCCCAAAGCAAATCAAATTTCATATCTTTATGATATTCCCTGTAATAATTATCCCAAAGCATATATTCTGCAAGAGTTGCAAAATATGGAACTTCTGATTTCATTTTAGAATTCAATCTTCTTAAAACATTCTTAGGCGCACGATAGCTTATTGGATTACCTTCAGAATCTTGAGACATTTCATCAACTATGTGATCAATATGGTCAACCCTAAAACCGTCAAAGTTAAAGTTATTTCTCAAATTTTTCATATAGTTCAAGAAGTAATCAACTGTTGCCCAGTTTGTTCTTTTTGTTTCAAAATGTGTGAAATAATATGGAGTTTGGCAATCTAAATTTGCAAACTCGGAAACATCTTTGCAATTATGGTCATAGTGAACAAAAAGCGGATATTCTTTTGTTGGGTTCATTTTATCAAACACAGGAACACCAGCACTGCACCACGCTCCACCAGGGGCAGGCCACAAGCCTTCTTTAATTAATGCTGAGATAATTTCACCTTGCTTTTTGATGTCATCTTCGCATTTTGGCTCAATTCCATTAACCGCCCTAATCACCTCGCGAACACGAGAAACAATTTCCTCTTGTTCGTCTTTAAATGTCATTTTATATGAAGAAAATATTTTATATTCATTCAAATCTTCTTCAAAAAGTTTAATTATTTCTTGATTTTGTTTAGATATTCTTTTCTTTGTACCTTCTAGAATTTGGAAATAAGCATCACGTGCCGCAAGAACTTCTTCTTTTGTGTATGGTTTTTTGCCTCTTTTGGAGTTCATTGCACGAACTAAAGAATCTGTAAAACCTTTAATTTGATTAGTTAAACGATTAATATCGTACCATCTTGCAAGAGATGGGTTGGATAAAATAATTTTTGAAAACCTTGCTGTTTGAGGAAGAATATCATAAATTACAGGGTGACC
>JAZNJP010000079.1:0-4504 GCA_045578125.1 Candidatus Gastranaerophilales bacterium
ATAGAAACAAAACTTCAAAATGAATGTTTTTGTAAAAATTTCAGCGAATTTTTAGAAAAAATTAAAGACAAAAAAGTTTTAATTTATGGAATTGGAAAAGCTTATTCAAAACTCAATGAAAAGTTTAATTTAAAAGAAAAGTTAAATATTATTGCATATTCTGACAAAAAATTTGAAGAAAAAGGGGAATTTGAAGGTATTCAAGCACTTCCCGCAGAATGTGTTAAAGAAGCTGGAGCAGAATTGATTTTGCTCACTCTTGAAGCGCCAGAGCAAGCTCGCGAGCAATTATGTCTTTCAGGAGTTCAGGCAGAGATAGTTTGCGCTTTTCTTGAAAAAGATAATTGCGCAAGCGAATATTTTAAATATTTGGAAAAAATTAATTTTAGAAAACACATAAAACGTTTAGAGAAAAAATTAAAAAATAAAAAAGTTTTAATTTATGGAACAGGTAACCTATTCCAATATATTTACGAAAATTACGATTTGTCAAAAATTAATATCATAGGGATTACGGATAAAAAATACGAAAGTTGCCAATGCGATGAGTTTTTTAAAGATAAGTTCACAATTTGTGCGCCTGATAAAATTAACGAATTAAACCCAGATTATATTCTTGTTGGCACACTGTATTTTGTTAAAATTATAGATATTTTAGAAAACCAAGTGGTAAAAAATAAGAAAATTAAAATTAAACCACTTTTAAACAAACCATTTATGGAAATTTTTAATGAGGTTTGGTATTGATGACTCAAAACCCACTAATATCAATCATTGTACCTGTTTATAATGCAGAAAAATACATTGGAAAATGCTTAAATTCTCTGCTTGCACAAACTTATCCAAATATTGAAATCTTATGCACGAACGATTGTTCAACAGATAATTCTGTATTAATCATTCAAGAAATGCAAAAAAAAGATTCACGCATAAAACTTTTTCAGCACAAAACAAATGCAGGCCCAGCAACTGCAAGAAACACAGGGTTAGATAATGCGCAAGGCGAATACATTATGTTTTGCGATAATGACGATAGCTATCAACCCAATATGTGCGAAAAAATGATGACAGCAATTATTGAACAAGATGTAGATTTAGTCACCTGCAGAGCAAACATTGAAAACACCTATCTTGATAAACCTCTTGCAGATTATGTAAACTCACAACCAATTGGCAGATATCACCTTTGCGATAAAATGAAATGCCACTTAAATGTGCTTTTGTGGAATAAAATTTATAAAAAATCTTTAATTGATAAATATAAAATAAGGTTCCCAGATGGCGTTTCAGGCGAAGACGACGCATTTTGTTGCAATTACGGAGCAGTCGCGCAAACGTACTTTGGTTTAGAAGATAAATTATATGATTACGCGCTAAGAAAATCTTCTTTTACTTTTACTATTGGAAGAGGAAAAGTAAGTGAAAAAAGGTTTGATAAAATTAGAATCATAGAATTTATATATAATTTTATGGAAAAATATGATTTGCTCGAGAAATGCAAATTGCAGTTTCAAGATAGGGTAAACAAAGAAATGATTTATATGTTCGAATGGAATAAATCATTTTTTGCCAGAAGAGAAATAATTAAAAGATATAACGCTTTTATTGCAAAAACAATATTTAAAGAAGAAAAAAAATCACTAGATGCACTAACTATTTTAAAAAGAATAAAACAGTGCTATTGGTTCTAATTCCCAAAAGGAGAAAACATGAAAAGTCCAAAAGACATGAAAATAATTCAAATAGATATAACAAATGCTTGCATAAACAGGTGTTCAAACTGCACTCGTTTTTGCGGACACCACACAAAACCATTCTTTATGGATTTTGAAACATTCAAACGCGCTGTTGATTCTTTTGAGGGCTATGAAGGCTGCGTTGGAATTATTGGCGGAGAACCAACACTCCACCCTGAACTTGAAAAATTTATAGATTATTTAAGAGAAAAAAGAATAGGTAAAAAAATTGAGGTTTCAAGAAAACCAATTCCTGATATGCTAAATCATATTAGAGAAAATTTGGATAACACAGCAGCCAAAATTGGTTTTTGGTCATCTCTAAACAGAGGCTATTACAGGCACTTCGAAACAATTAATGATTCTTTTGATTGGCAGCTTTTAAACGACCACGATAACAAATGTTTGCACCAAGCAATTCTTATGTCCCGCAAAGATTTAGGAATTTCAGATGAAGAATTTTATAAAAAAAGAGATGCATGCTTTGCGCAAAACACTTGGTCTGCAACAATTACCCCTAAAGGCGCATTCTTTTGCGAAATTGCAGGAGCACTTGATATGTTATTTAACGGAGAAGGCGGCTGGGAAGTTGAAAAAGGTTGGTGGAAAAGAACACCAGAAGAATTTGGTGAACAATTGAAATGGTGCGAATTGTGCTCACTTTGTCTTGACGTACCTAAAAGAATAGCAGGCGAAGATATAGACGACATATCCGAAACTTTGTATGAGAAACTAAAAGAAGTAAATTCTCCAAAAATCAAACAAGGCAAATTCTGTGTTCATAAAAAAGAAGAATACGATAAACACAGGGCAGAATATAAATCTTTTGCAAATGCAAACGATTATATGGAAGCAGGCTCAAACATAAGAACGACCACGAACAACAGAAATTACTACCCAAGAACTTTTGAAATTACAACGGCAGAAAAAGCAAAATCTGCAATCAACAAACAAACAGATTGGATAATTCTTTCAGAAAATAAAAAAGACGCAGATAAAATTGCAAAAATTTTAAAGAAAATGGTTATAAACCCAGGGTGTTTATATGTTTTCAAGGGCGAAGTTATCTTTAATGTACTCGCAAGAAGCATTAGAGACGAGCTAAAATCGCAATCATTAGATTTTAAAAATATTAAGTCATATTTTCCATGTGATAAAATTATTGATATAAACAACATTTGTTGTAAATGCCATAAAACAAGCGAATTTGCAAAAAAAATAAAAAAGACTTTGCAAATTTTGAAATATACTTGGATTTAATGAGGAAAAATCATGAAAATAGCGGTAACGGGCGCAAACGGATATATTGGCTCACACTTAGTTAAAACCTTGCTTGATGCGAAACACGATGTTATTGCAATAGATATCAAAAACGACCGTATAGCAAAAGGCGCAAAATATTTTAATTTAGATATTTTTTCTGGAGTTGAAGGGCTTTTTAAAAAGCTTGGAAACCCTAATGTTTTTATTCATTTAGCTTGCAAAGACGTGCCAAAACACAATTCTCCTTGGCACATTGAAACGATTTCTAGCAATTTTAATATGATAAAAAAATTGATTGATGATGGACTAGAGCAAATTATAACAATCGGTTCTATGCATGATATTGGATATTTTGAAGGGAAAATTACAGAAGAAACACCAGCAAACCCAACAACTTTTTATGGTATTTCAAAAGATACACTAAGAAGAGCGGTTTCAGCTTACGCAAAAGAAAAAAATGTGGTTCATCAACACTTAAGATTTTTCTATACATACGGAGACGACCTTGAAAGTTCAGGCTCAGTTTTTTCAAAAATTTTACAAATGGCACAAGCAGGCGAAAAAACTTTTCCATTCACGGAAGGCAAAAACGAGTTTGATTACATTGAAATAAATGAACTTGCAGAGCAAATTAGGGCAGTTATAGAACAAAAAGAAATAACAGGAATTATTCATTGTTGCTCAGGAAAACCAGTTGCAATCAAAGAACAGGTTGAATATTTTATCAAATTACATGGGCTTGATATTAAACCAGATTTTGGAAAATATCCAACTCGCCCTTACGATTCGCCTTGCATTTATGGCGATAATTCAAAAATTCAAGAAATTTTAAAAAACAGAAAATAATGTTAAAAAATGCGCCAGAGTTGTTTTTGGCGCATTTTAAATAAAATTAACACCTAGTTTCAAAAATTGGCTCTCTAGTGCCATCTGGGCCTATAACATCAGAGTATCCAATTAAATGAGAGCCCATCATTTGTCTTCCATTTGGCCCAATTTCAGTGCTGAACCAAATTTGTGGTTCGTCAAAACTATGGGTTGGTGTTTTTTGTTCAGATTCTGCTTTTTTTTCATCTTTTTTGAAAGAAAAATTTTTATAGTTAACTAAAGTGATTGGTCTTATCATCATGCTCTTCCCCTTTATTTAAGTATATTAAAACACGAAAACATATTTTTTTGCAACCCGAGAAGTTGCGAGCAAGCGACAGCTTAGCAAGCACTTTGAGGGCATGGTGTGTGAGGCGATAGCGAGAAAGCGAGATGTTTAGGATATAAAAGAGCACCTACCACGTAATTATTTTCTTCCTAAATACACTAAACCAATGATTTTTCAATTTTAAATGTGCATTTTTTAGAGAAAAAACCCGAAAAAATTAGCATAACACTTTATTGTCATCGCTATTAGGTAATCGTATCAAAAAGCCAGAAAGACACTAATAGCGCGCCAAATGACAATTAAGGTTAACTCAGAAAACTTAATATTTTTGAATAACCTGAACTCAGCA
>JAZNJP010000080.1:0-2529 GCA_045578125.1 Candidatus Gastranaerophilales bacterium
CTTTCTCAGCTGGTAAAAAATTCAAAGATATGGTTAACAAATAATTTGAATTTTGCAAATTATAAAAAGGCTCTTTCGATTTCGGAAGGGTCTTTTTTATTACCTTTTCATAAGCCAATAAAAAACCACCTTAAAAGGTGGTTTAAATCTATGTAATATATGTATAAACTTTGAAATTATGCGTTTCTTTTAGCGTAACATTCTTTGCAATAGATTTCCTTGCCAGTAATTGGCTTAAATGGAACTTTTGTTTCCGCGCCACATTCTGAGCAAACTGCATCATACATTCTGCGTTTGTTTTTTTGTCTGCGGCTTTTACGACATTCAGGGCAACGTTTTGGTTTGTTTACAAGCCCCTTTTCGGCGTAAAACTCTTGTTCTCCTGCTGTGAATACGAAATCTTTTCCGCAATCTTCACATTTGAGGGTTTCATCTTCGAACATTTAGTTTCTCCTTAGTTTGTAACTTTTAGAATAATTCTATTCTATCGTTTATAATTGTAGTAGTTTTTTTGGCATTTGGCAAGGAATTTATTTATTTGCCAGCTTTTTTATAAATTTGGTATGCAAATTGTATAGTATTCGTAAACTTTTATTACAATTTTTGCACTACTATTTTAATTTGTGTAATAATCAGATTAGTTAATAGTCTAACCATTCCTTTCTTGACTTAATGCGGTTGAATATCGACCGCATTTTATTATCTTTACTTGCCACTTCGTATTGTTCAAGATAAAATATAAGCGATAGATTATGGAGTGTGAGCTTTGAATTTTATAAAAGGTGATTTAAACGTACCAGAATTTTTGAAAAAACACTTAGGCAGCATGGGGACTTCAAAAGAACCTACCTGCCTGTATGATATCTGGGCTTCAATTGTAGATAAATATGCGAATTATACAATATTTAGAGATGAATATTGCAAGTATTCTTTCACTATGCGTGAATTTTTTGACAAAACTACGCAATTTGCTGCAGGTTTCCAAAAGCTTGGAATAAAGAAAAATTCAAAAGTTGCATTCTTTAGTGAAAATTCTTCTAAATGGGTTATTGTTGACCAAGCGGTTTTAGCTTGTGGTGCAGTTAATGCAGTCCGTGGTTCTTCTGCTCCAAAGTCAGAGCTTGAATACATTTGGGAACATTCAGACAGTGTTGCACTCGTAACTGATAGTTTGAGTGTCATAAAAAACCTAACTACCGCATTTATGGCTCAAAAACCTAAATTTATCCTGTACATTGGCAATGAAGATATTGAAGGTTTCTCTCAGTTGTCTAAAATCCCATTTTATAGTTTTGAGCAATTTGATGAATTTTCGCGTAATAGAAAATTCTGGAAAACAACAATCAATAAAAATGACCCTGCAACTATTATGTATTCTTCTGGAACGACGGGTAATCCTAAGGGTGTGCTTTTAAGCCATGGAAATTTAATGTATGAGATGAGTGCTGTTCACCCAGTTATCAAAATTAAACCAGGGCGTTCAACTCTTAACGTTCTTCCAATTTGGCATGCTTACCAAAGGACTTGCCAATATTATGCGATGAGTAGAGGTTGTTTGCAAAATATAACAAATGTTAGAAACTTTAAAAAAGATTTAACAAAATATTGCCCAAACTATATTTATTCTGTTCCCAGAATTTGGGTTATGATATATGATGGTATTCACCAACAAGTGCAATCGTTGCCATGGTATGGACAATTTTTATTTAAATTTTTCTTAAATATTTCCAAAACTACCAAAAAAGCGAAAAGAATTATTAAAAATAGAAGTATTTATCATGATAGAAATGATTTTATCCAAAAAATCATCCCATTCTTCGTAGCACATATTTTAACTCCTATTGATAAATTTTCTATGAAATTTGTGTATAAAAAAATCAAAAATGCTCTTGGTGGCAAATTTATTAAAGGTGTTTCAGGTGGCGGCGCAATTCCGGCGTACGTTGAAGATTTCTTCGAGGCAATTGGGGTTAATCTTTTTGTGGGCTATGGTTTGACTGAAACAGCGCCTGTTCTTACTGTGCGCAAAGAAGAAGACAACAAAATGTATTCAGTAGGCCCTGCGCTTCAAAATACTGAAATTAAAGTTGTTGATCCATCAACCATGCAAGAAGTTAAAAAAGGCAAAAAAGGCTTGGTTATTGCTCGCGGCCCTCAAGTTATGCTTGGATATTACAAAGATGAAGAATCAACAAGAAAGGCAATAACGCCTGATGGTTGGTTCATTACTGGCGACTTGGGTTGGTTCACACAAGATGATTGTCTTGTAATTTCTGGTAGATTAAAAGAGATTATTGTGTTATCTAATGGTGAAAATATTGGTTCAGAATCTTTAGAAGATGCATGCAATGAAATTACATATATTAATCAAATTGTAGTTACTGGGCAAGATATGCCAAGCCTTACTGCCCTTGTTGTTTTAAATAATGAAGAAGTTGCTCGTGTTTTAGGTTCTAAATCTAAAGCGATAACAGATCCTAATAATTTAAAAGATTTCAAAGCTATGCTATTGAACGAGATAAACCAAAA
>JAZNJP010000081.1:0-3061 GCA_045578125.1 Candidatus Gastranaerophilales bacterium
CCCGTGTAATAACTATTTGTTATTACGCCATTATTATAACCAACAAATCCACCAGTTGTATAATCTGTACTTGAAACATCTCCAGATGAAACACTGTTTGTTATGGTGCCACTATAGTTAGCCCCAACAAATCCACCAATATTTGATGTGCCCGAAACAGAACCTGATGCCGAACAATTTCTAATTGTTGCACAATAGTTATCACCAACAAGTCCGCCAACGGAACTTGAACCAGATACATTTCCTGATGCATATGAATTTGAAATTATTGTGTTTTCCCCACTATAACCTGCAAGCCCGCCGACAAGCACATTGCCTTCAACAGCACCGGTTGCACAAGAATTCGTAATTGTTCCACCTTCTACATGTCCAACAAGGCCACCAGCATTATTTCCTGCGCTTGTAATTGTTGCAGAAGAAGAACATTTAGCAATATCAGAATTATAAGCATAACCAACAAGGCCGCCAGTGTCTTGATATGCACCTTGCGAAACAGTAACCGAGCCGCCGTCAACTTTCACACCTTCAATCGATGTATCGACTGCATATCCTACAAGCGCAGCAGTATATGTTAGCTCTGCTTCGATTTCGAAATCTTTTAAAGTCACGTTTTTAATTGTTGCGCCGTATGTTTTTGCAAACAACCCGCCAGAATAATTAAGATTGGAGATTGTGTGTCCATTACCGTCGAAAATTCCATTATAGGTTATACGCTCCCATGTTGTGTCTTCAAGGCGGATGTCATCAGTTAAAACTATGTTTTGATTATTTTTGAGTGCTGCAAGAAGCCCTTCTGCAGTTGAAACTTCAATTGGTTCTGCGCTCACACACTGATTTCTAATTGCACTAATTTTTCTATGTAATTCATTTGTTTGTTCACCCCAACCAACAGCAGTAATTCCATCTGTTGCGGTGCCATTAACCATTGCTGCAAGAGGGTCATACATGCACCCCGAGAAAGTGCCATTGCTGTTTTCGCCATAAAATGCGCCAATATTGCTTCCTGTTGCAGAAACTGTGCCTGCGTAATATGAGTTGGTTGTCATGGCACCATCACAGTATCCAACAAAACCACCTGTTTCACTTGTACCGGTAACATTTCCTGTTGCGTAGCAATTTGAAATTTCATCTGCTGTGTAGCCAACAAAGCCACCTGTATAACCGTTACCAACAACGACGCCTGTTGCATATGAATTTGCGATTACACCACCACCTGAGCGTCCAGCAAGGCCACCGACATACGTTGCACCATTCACATTCCCCATAGCAAAAGAATTTGTGATTGTAGAGCCCATAACATCACCAACAAGGCCACCTGTGCATTGGCCTGTACCTGTGACGTTTCCTGTTGCGTAAGAGTTTACGATAGAACACCCAGTTATAAAATATCCAGCTAATCCGCCGACACCAGTTGTCCCATTTATTGTGCCAGTTGCATATGAATTTTTAATTATTGTATTTTGTTGTGCATCACCAACAATACCACCTACACCATATTTACCATTGACAGTGGCTGAAGATGAGCAGTTTTCAATTGTTGCTTCTGCCGCTGCGCCAACAAGACCACCTGTTGCGTCAGAACCACCTATTACCGTGCCACCAATAACATGTGTATTTTTTATTATTGTTAAATCTGCAAAACCTGCAAGCACACCATTTCCGCTGTCGCCACCGGTACTAGCTGTGCTGTTTATTACTTCAATATTTTCAACTGTTGAATTATACATATAATTCGCAAGCGTACCAACTCCACCTTCCGTAGTTCCTACTATTGTGAAGTTTTCAATTTTTATATCTTTAATTGTTGCACCATTTGTTGACTCAAAAAGACCTGCAGAATATGTTAAATTTGAAATCGTATGGCCTTTGCCATCAAATGTTCCGCTGTAACCCATAATGTTTGTCCAAGTGTAGCCAGATAAATCAATATCTGCTTCAAGAGTTACATCTAAATTCAACATAAGGGCAGTGAAAAGTTCATCTGCAGTTTTAACAACGCCTGTGTATTCGCTTTGCGCCGTTTTCTTAATTGCGTCAATTGTTGATTGCATATCAACAGCAGTGCTTTCTGTAAGGTTTGTGCAAGTGCCATGATCATCACCCACAGGGAAGCCGATTGCGTCGTTATCGTTGCCATAGTTATAAATGCAATCTGAAATTATGCCATCTCCAGAATTGCGACCTACAAGAATACCTGATTTGCCTGAAGCACAGGCAGATAACACACCTGCATAATGTGAATTTGTTATTGTGCCATCATAATTTTCACCAACAAGGCCGCCGAAATAGCCAGAAACCGTGTATGAAGCGCTTATGTTGCTTGCAGAATATGAATTTGCAATGTTGCTTGAATTGCTTTGTCCAATAAGCCCACCAACGCAAGCATCGCCAGCGCCTATAACTTCTCCTTCAGTATATGAATTTAAAATACTTGTATCACTTGCTTCACCAACAAGTCCACCTGTGTGGTTACCGCCATTTACATTTGCTGAAACCGAAGTGTTTATAATTGTGGCACTGATTGACGTACCAGCAAGACCGCCCGTTATGCTCAAACCATCAATGGAACTGTTAGTTATATGAACATTCGCAACTGTTCCTGCGAGTTCATTTGCAAGAATACCTATTTCAATGCTTGTGTCGCCTGTGATATTGAAATTATCTAACGTTAAATTTTTAATTGTGCCGTTTGTTGAAGTAAACAAACCGCCAGTGTGAGTCAAATTCGAAATTGTGTGCCCTGCACCATCAAATGTGCCTGTGTAAGTATATTCTCCCCACTCTATACCAGATAAATCAATATTGTTTCCAAGAGTGATATCTTGGTCGTTTTGAATTGCATAGATGAGTTCATTGGCATTATGCACAATGCCTAACGTTCCATTTTCATTTTTTATATTATTCGCACGAACCATTAATTCTTCATAAGAATATGTAGTGCTTGAAATTCCTTCAACATCACCGTTAGAACTTGCATTCATTGCGTTTTCAGACCAATAGTGGCAATTGTTAAAAGTACCATTAACTTCGCCATTACCAACAAGACCACCGCCACCTGCGC
>JAZNJP010000082.1:0-3003 GCA_045578125.1 Candidatus Gastranaerophilales bacterium
ATGAATTCGTCCCTTTCAATTGTGCTCATTTTGTCTATCAAAACTGCAAATTTATCCGAAACAGAAAAAACAAACTTTTTATCTTTTGAATTTTGGTTTTTATAAACATCAAATGGGTCTTCAAAATTTTCTGGCCTTGTTTGAGTTTGCGTTGGCATTTCTTGCTCAACTTCAACTGGTGCTTCCTGTGGCATTATAGTTTCTTTAGATGTATTTTCAAATTTTTGCATTACACTATTTTCTAGATTTTGGAGTTCTTTTTCAGGCTCTTCCATCTGGAACATGCTAATTGGTGCAACGCTTGGATATATGTTTGAATTTTCATCTGGCTTATCGGTCATAAGCTCGAATTTAATACCACCATCAAACGCTGGTTCTACAACTTCAAAAGTAATTTCTTGGGGTTGCTCTTCGGATTTTATTTCTTCATCTGGTGCAAATTCTATTGAATTTTCAATAGGCTCTTGACCGCCACTTTTTATAAAAGCTTCTATTTCCTCAGGAGTAAATTGCGGAGTTTCTTCTTCTTGATAAATTGATAAATCAGGCACTTCCATATTAATTTCAGCATCAGCACCAAGAGTTTCACCTTGCGCAAGCTTTTGCCTAATCATTTCTTCAAGTTCTTCTTCAGTGTGCTCACCGTAGTCGTCTTCAAGCTTTAAGAAATCATCTTCTTGTTCTGCTTCATCACTTTCCGAAATTTCATAAACATCAAGTGAATTATCAAACATAGCTTCTGGAATTTTTATTGCAGAAATATCTGGGATTGTTACATTGCGCACAGCAACGCTCCAAGAGCAATAAAGCTTTGGAAGACTTTCATTTAATTCAGTTTCTGAATTTTCTTGAACCAAATTTGCACCATAAAATTTGTCTATGGTAAAATTATAATTGATTTAGTGAAAAAATGAAATAGTTGAAATAATGGATAAGAAAAGTCTGATTGAAAAACTTGAATTAATTAAAGAACCAAAAATTTTAGTTATTGGCGATTTCGCAATCGATGAAATGATTTATGGTAATACAGAGCGCATTTCTCGCGAAGCACCAGTGCTTATTCTTCTTCATTCACACACAAATATTATTTTAGGCACTGCATCAAATGCCGCACATAATATTTCAACCTTAAATTTTGGTCGTGTTAGCGCAATGGGCACATACGGAGATGATTATCACGCACCAATTTTGCTTGGCGCACTTAAAGAAGCGGGGATTTCTACCAAATATATGGTGAAAGATGAAACCCGCCCAACAACGGTTAAAACTAGAATTTCTGGCTGTTGTTCTCAAAGTGTAACACAACAAGTTGTTAGAATTGATAGACAAAGTTCCGCTCCATTATCGGCTGATATTGAAAATAAAGTTCTTAAAATGTTAGAAGAGGCAATTAAAGAGCATGATGGAATTATTCTATCAGATTATCACTTAGGCTTTTTAACAGATAAAATCGTATCAAGCGCAATTGAACTTGCAAAAAAATATAATAAAGTAATTGTCGCTGATGTTCAAAAAGATTTTGTAAAATATAAAGGTGCAACTGCAATTACACCAAATCAGCCTGATAGTGAAAAATATGTTGGATATTTTATAAAAGATGAAAAAACTTTAGATTCTGCGGGTAAGCAAATTTTTGAAGAATTGGAGCTTCAAAATCTTTTAATTACTCGTGGCGGGTCAGGCATGGCGCTATTTTCAAAAGTTAATGACGAAATCAAAAAAGATACAATTCCTGCTTTTAACAAAAAAGAAGTTTTTGATGTTACAGGCGCAGGAGATACTGTTGTTGCAACATTCACATTAGGTTTATGTGCTGGGCTTGAGCCTCGTGACGCTATGATTTTTGGAAATTTGGCGGCAAGTATTGCAATTAGACAATTTGGTTGTCACAGTGTTACATTTGAAGAATTAAAACAAGAAATAAATAATTTAGGAGATAAATTATGAAATTTTTAGAAATTTTGAAAAAACTTAGACCTTTAGATGTTGCAATTATAGCTATTGTTATTATCGGTCTTTTCATAGGTGCGCTCACTGTTTTTGGCAAAAGACAAACAGCAGACAAGCAAATTGAAGCAAATGTTAGAGTTGAAATTTCTGTTTTCTTTAGAGGAATAACTTTAACTAGTGCCAATTCACCATTTGTTGTGGGAGAAGAAACATTTATTACAATTAGAAATGTTCCATACACAAAATTGAAAATTGTTTCTGTTAGCAATGACAGAAAAAAAACAGTTGTTCCAACAATGAATCCAAAACAACAATTTGTAGTTGTTGATGATGTTTCGGCGCCATTCCAATTTGATTTTGTTGTGACTGTTGTAGATGACGCCAAGATTACAAAAGATGGCGCGGTGATAGGCGGAAACAAAATTAAAATTGGTTTGCCTGTAACTTTTGAAGGAAAAGACTATAGATTTAACGGTATAGTATCAAACATTACAATCAACAAAGAACCAACTAGAGAAGAAAATTCCGAATTAACAACACAAGTAAGTGAAAATCAAGATGTTCAATAATGTTAATTTCTTGCTTTTAGAAAGCAAGAATAAATTCATAGATATGTGCCAAAATTCTGCATTTGCAGAAAGGCTTCGTGCGTGCCCGCTTTATAATTATTTAGATAAAGCTATTTTCTGCGTGCTTTTAGCGCTTTTAATTTCTGCAAGTTTTTTAGGAACTGGTGCGCTCGGTGCGTTTGCTCTTCTTTTTATTTTGCTTATGTTTGTTCGAGTTTTGTTAAACAAAGGCGAAAAAATTGAATTTAGTGTTCTTGACTCAGTAGTTCTTATTTATTTCTTGCTCGCTTTTGTCTCTCTTATGGGCTCAACTTTATTTGTTGCAAGCTTCAAAGGCTTTTTGAAAATGTTTTTATATATTGCTTTTTATTTTTCTTTTGTTCAATGGCTCAAGGGAAATAAAGATAAAATTAAATGGCTTTTGCTCTCTATTGCAGGGGTTGTAGTATTTGAGGCGGTGGTTGCAATTTTGCAAAATATGTCT
>JAZNJP010000083.1:0-4358 GCA_045578125.1 Candidatus Gastranaerophilales bacterium
AATAGAAATAGCTATAAATATGACAATTTAATGCAAATTGACGAACACATTTCACTTAACGTTCCTAGTGAATTTCTAACAAAAGAAGAAAATGAAATTTCAATTCTTGTTCAAAACTTAGGTTTTGACAGAGGTTTTTCAAATAACATTGGTTCGCCACGTGGTCTAATTTATTTTAAAACAGATAACGAAGAAAAAATTGAGTGGCATATAAGAAACAAAATCTCAAAAGAAATGCGCGAAATTAAAGAAGGACAAGCACCTTATATTGCAACGATTTCTAAAGATTTTGAACTAGATGATAATTATTTTAGGAAAGATGCTTTTGTGCCTCTTGTGCTTGATATGGGAAAAACTCCATTCAGAAGAGCGACCATTTACTTAAATGATGTAAAAATTGGAAGATTTATCAGAAGCAACTCTCATCAAACAAAATTCTACCTTCCGCCAGTATTTTTAAAGAAAAATAACAATCTTAAAATTGTGATTTGGGAAAAAAGTCATAGAATTCAAGATAGTTGGGACTTTAAAAACTACATAAGTAGTGTTATAATAAATATAGAGACCCATAAAATTTATCAACTACACTAAAAGGAGCATAATATGGCGGTTTTACCGGATTTCCTTATCAAGAGAATCTACAAAAAAGGTTCTTTAAGATTTGATGCTGGTGCAATTGAGTTTGACCTTAAAAATGTACTTGGCCCTGGGGCAATTTGCGGGTTTGAATATGTTCAAATAAATGGACATAAATTCTCAAAAGAAGTAACTTATTTCATTACCCAAAATGTAAAACAGCTTGCAAATTGCGTTTCAGAATTCAACCCAATCCATTTTAGGCTAGGTCAAGAATGCACATTTAGGCTTGAAGAAGGCATAAATTGCATCAAAGAAGGCTTAAACCAAATCGAAATTGAACTATCTAACCCTGAAGCAGGAAAACTTAAAGTTCTTTTTGAAGACAATCTATAATTTAGTCATCAATGAGTGGAATATTAACGCTATCTCCAAGCTCGTTGTTAACAATCTGAACGCCAAATCTAGCACGAATTATATGGCGCACAGTTTCAGATTGAATTTCTGACATCATTGAATTAAAGAGGTTAAATGCCTCTTTTTTATATTCAATTAGGGGGTCTTTTTGCCCATAGGCAACAAGCCCAATGCTATCTTTAAGCATATCAATGCTATTTAAATGTTCTGTCCATTTAGTGTCAATAACACTTAATAAAACATCTTTTTCAATTGTTCTCAAGATGTTGTCATTTGCAAATGCAATCTGCATTTCAGATTCATTTCCATAACGTTTAATTAATTCATTGAAATTGTTAATAAGACCAAGCTCATGCTCTTTGTAACCATTAAGAGCTCTTTCTTGAAGGGTTTTAGACAATTCATGAAATCTCTTATCTTGAATATCTTTAACACCAATATCTCGCATAAATGGAAATACACTATGAAGCTCATCAGCCATTAGCTTAATTTCGCTTGGAACATACTCAGCAGGAGACATATCAGGTGAAATATATTGAGACAATATTTTGTCAACTTCTCTTGTTATCATATACAAAATGTGATCGTAAACACTTTCTTCCATAAGAACTTCTCTTCTTTGAACATAGAATTTTTCTCTTTGAACGTTTACAACATCGTCATACTCAAGAACACTTTTTCTTGCGTCAAAATGATAAGTCTCAACTTTCTTTTGAGCAGATTGTATTTGGCGAGTAATAAGAGGGTTTTCAATAGCCATATTATCTTCAACGTTCATCATATCCATTAGATGAATAATCTTATCTCCGCCAAAAATTCTCATTAAATCATCTTGTAAAGACAAGAAGAATCTTGTTGAACCAGGGTCACCTTGGCGAGCCGCGCGACCTCTTAATTGGTTATCAATTCTTCGAGATTCATGGCGTTCCGTGCCAATTACGTGCAGCCCACCAAGTTCAACAACTTTTGCGTGTTCAATATCAGTTATATCGCGCGCTCTTTGAAGAGCGATTTCTTTTTGTTCTTCAAAATTTTTGCTATTTTGAGGAGTAATTCCTTTTTCGTCCAAATCTTGTTTTGCAAGATACTCAGGGTTTCCGCCAAGCAAGATGTCTGTTCCGCGACCAGCCATGTTAGTTGCGATAGTAACCGCGCCAAGACGCCCAGCTTGAGCAATGATATAAGCTTCTTTTTCATGGTGCTTAGCGTTGAGGACGTTATGCGGAATTTTTCTTTTCTTCAAAAGAGAAGATAAAAATTCGGATTTATCAATTGAAACAGTACCAACAAGCACAGGGCGACCAATTTTATGCATTTGCTCAATTTCGTTTACTACATTATTATATTTTTCAATTTGAGTTTTATAGATAACATCAGAGAAATTTTTTCTTATATCTGGTTTATTTGTTGGAATTTGGGTTACAGGAAGATTGTAAATTTTACCAAATTCTGCCTCTTCTGTCATTGCAGTACCTGTCATACCAGAGAGTTTTGGATATAACCTAAATAAGTTTTGGAAAGTAATGCTAGCTAATGTTTGAGTTTCATCTTGAATTTTAACACCTTCTTTAGCCTCAACTGCTTGGTGCAACCCTTCAGACCAACGACGACCTTCCATTAAACGACCCGTAAACTCGTCAACAATCACAACTTCTTCGCCACGCACAACATAGTCTGTATCTTTAATATAAAGCTCTTTTGCCTTTAGGGCTTGCAAGAGATGATGAGCATATTGAGTTTGAATATCAAACAATTCTTGAACATTTAATAGTTCTTGAGCTTTATCAATCCCATCTTCAGTCAAAATTACGTTTTTATTCTTTTCATCAACTTCATAATCTTTATTTTTTTCAAGTTGAGGAGCAATTTTTGCCATAAGTTTATATGTTTCAGCCGATTTTTCAAGCCTGCCTGAAATAATAAGCGGAGTTCTGGCTTCATCAATTAAAATTGAGTCAACTTCATCTATAATTGCATAATTTACAGGTCTTTGTACGCAATTTTCAACAGATGACGACATATTATCTCTTAGATAATCAAAACCGAATTCGTTGTTTGTACCATATGTTATATCTGCATTATAGGCAATCTTTTTAAGTTCGGTTTCATCTTGTGATGCACGAGTTGAAGACAAAACAACACCAACTGTGAGGCCTAAAAATTCAAAAATTTTACCCATCCAGTTTTTATCACGTTCAGCAAGATAATCGTTAACAGTAATAATGTGCACGCCTTTACCAGTAAGAGCATTTAAGTATGCAGGCAATGTTGCAACAAGGGTTTTACCTTCGCCTGTGCGCATTTCAGCAATATGACCTTCGTGTAGGAAAATGCCTCCAATTAATTGAACATCAAAGTGACGCATATTAAGCACACGTTTTCCTACTTCTCTAACAGTTGCAAATGCTTCAGGAAGAATTGAATCAAGTGCTTCTTTTTCTAAAGCTCTATCTTTTTTAACATCATCAGAGGTTGGGCGAGTTGCTAAAATTTCTTTAAATTTAGCTGTTTGCGCTTTTAATTCATCGTCCGAAAGAGCTGAAATTTCAGGTTCTAGTTCGTTGATTCTATCAACAATTGGCATAATTTTAGAGATTTTTCTCTCCGCAGGGTCTTTAAATATAAATTTTAAAATATCAACTAAAGTCATATAAACCTCATTCTCCTTATCTGAATTTTAGCACAAAAAAAGAATTTGGCATTATTCTTAATGTTAATCATAATTGAAATTTAAGGGCGGTATTGTATAATTGAATCATGGCAATGAAAGATATTTCGACAATTAAAAAGAAGAGTCTAAAAGAAGAAACGGCCGAAAAACAAAAGAACACAAAGATTAAATGGCGTTTCTATCACTCTTTTTTCACAATAGTTTTAATTGGTTGCGTTGCGCAATTAACTGCAAGTGCGATTATAAATGTTACCAAAACGGTAAGCCATAGAACAAAAATTGGAATTTCAAAGAAACTTAGAGACGAAGCAAAAACAGAAAATGATAGACTCAAAAAAGAACTTAAAGATTTCAACATGCTAAATAAAATTGAAGCAATTGCTAGAAATAAATTCAAAATGACAGAAGAGGACGAAGTCGTTGTTATATACAAAGACGAAAAGCCCCAAACTGAAGAACCACAAGGCCTAAAAGAAAAATTTCTTTCTAAATATTCCGATATGATAAAAAAAGAAAATGTTAACATACCGGTGTATTAAATAAAATAAAACTTGAAAAAAATGTTTGTATGTTGTATAACAGATAACAGTTGCGGGAGTAACTCAATTGGTAGAGTACCTGCCTTCCAAGCAGGCTGTCGCGAGTTCGAACCTCGTCTCCCGCTAATCTTGAAAAAAAAATATTTTTTGATATT
>JAZNJP010000084.1:0-5410 GCA_045578125.1 Candidatus Gastranaerophilales bacterium
CTTTACGTCAATTATTTTTGCTTCAGAAACTTTTACTCAGCTTTTTAGGCAAATTTCAGATTATGGAATTTCGTTTAATGTCGCGTTTGTTGTAGTTATATTGAACTTGCCACAAGTTTTTGTAACATCAATTCCAATTTCGACACTTTTTGCAACTGTTATGACCATTAATAAACTAAGTTTAAATTCAGAAATAACTGTTTTTAAAGCGTGTGGTATAAGCATTCCAAGAATTGCAAAACCTGTTATGTTTTTTGCTCTTTTGGCAACAATTGCTAGTTTTGCAATTAATGAAATTGTAGTTCCTGTCGCAAGCGCACAATCAAAGCAGTTGGGGCTTTATTCGCTTCAGCAAAAACATGTACCAAACGGCAAAACAAACTATACCTTGAAAGAACTCAAAAACGGGAATATTGTTAAAAGACTTCTTTATGTTCAAGAATGCAAGGATAATATTTTGCATAATGTCACACTTGTTGATATGTCTAAAGGTGACACTGTGCAGATTGTTCAAACTCGTTCTGGGAAAACATCTAAGCATGGCTGGGTTTTCGAGAATGGGATAATTTATACTTTATCTAAAGAAAATAAAACATTGAACACGGCAGTTTTTGGCGATTCTGTTGTTAATTTTGGGCTTGATAGTGCGGCGAATTTTGTAAAAACTCGTGCAAGCCAATTTAATTTCTTTAAGCTGGCGAGATATATTAAAGCACAAAGTAAAAATCCAAAAGTTCCGGAAAAAGAAATACTCGGGTATAAGGTTGCGCTTTTTGATAAAATTGCGCTTCCGCTTACAACCCTTGTGCTTGCGCTTGTTGGTATTCCACTTGCAATAACGCCTCCTAGAGTTCGCTATAATAGAGGGTTTTTATTCTCAGTGCTCATAATTTTTGCTTGTTTTGTTATAAGGGCATTTTCTTTAAACCTTGGCGAAACAAAAGCAATTCCGCCATTTTTTGCAGCTGCTTTGCCAGTTATAATAATTGGCGTTGTGGGTTATATTTTATATCGCAAAAAAGCTTATCATATTTAGGTGTTTTATGGATTTTAAGAAAATTTTCAGCATTTCACTTTATGACTTTTCAGTTGTCATATACTTTTTTGGAATTAAAATAACATCCTCTGCTCTTTATAATTTGATTTGGGGGAATCCTTTATATGTTAATTGTACGATTCTTCAAGATATTAAAGATTTAAAACGTAGAGGGGTTCAATTCTTGCACCCTGTTGGGATAGTTATTGCTCCCGAAGTTAAAATTGGAGACAATTGCATAATTATGCAAAATGTTACCATTGGTTATGGCGGAAGTGAAAAAACCCATGGTTACCCTATAATTGGAAACGATGTAAAGATATATGCTGGCGCTGTTATAGTGGGGAATATCAAAGTGGGAGACGGTGCGGTTATTGCAGCTAATTCCGTTGTAACAAAAGATGTTGAAGCGCATACTATGGTTGCAGGTGTTCCTGCTGTTTTCAAAAAGAAATTGGATTGATTTAAATTATAAGTCCTGATTTGAATTGACTTTGCGAAAAGTAAAAATGTTTGAAAATTTTTGCAAAAAACAAATTTTGCCAAAAAATTCTCTTCGCTCATTGTCTTGAATTTTCGAGTGCGCATAGTTCTAGGGTGCAATTTATCGCACTAAATACAGTTGTTAATGCAGATGTTGAACTATACACTATAGCTACAAGTGTGTCACTGTTTCAAAAAGAAAATTAGTTTGGTTTGCGTACACTTCGTACTCTTCTTTCTATGATTGTAGAACATTTGCTTGTGGCAATTTTTTTCTTTCTCTTGTTTTATATAGTTATAATTTATAAGCAAGGGTTAATATGTCAATAAATCTGATAGACGTACAAGTTCCAGTAAATAAATCGGTAAAAAATGATGCAACAAGCCTTGTAGATTCACCTCGCGATATTGCTCGTTTTAATACAGCGGGTGATACATTTGATTTTTCCAATAACAATAATATTGATGTTAAAAATGACTCAAAAATTAAAAATGGATTGAATTTTGGACTTCGTGCTTTGATGATCGCTTCAATGACCGCAGCTTATTCTGTGCTCTGGAATATAATTATGAATGAGAGCTTGCCTTCAAGAAAAGAGCTTGGTAAGCTTATCCCTATTGGTCTGGCTATATTTATACCACTTGGATTGGTTGGCGCATTTTTACTTGAACCCCGAGAAAGAGGGAAGAAAGAAACGAATGAACAACAGAGATTGAACAATATAAACAACCCCTCTGTTTCATAGAACTATTTGCTCTTGCGGGTTTATTCGCTTTGTTCGAGGTACGGTTTCGTGCTCGTCGCCTGCTTCACGCAGCCGTCTTTGCGCGTCACACACCTATGCCCTAAAGGCGTTCGTGTTTGCTGTCGCCCGCTCCTTGCCTTTCGGGTACGGTTTCAGCTCTGCGGCAAAGCTTCTCGCTTTCCCGCTTTCGCTTCACACACCTATGCCCTCAGGGTGTTCGCGTTTGCTGTCGCTTGCTCCTTGCCCTTCGGGTATGGCTACGCTCTGTCTGCCAATGCTCAACGCATCGGCACCACGAGCTAGCACACCAAAGACTCGCTTAAAAATTTTTGCAAAAAACAAGTTTTGCTAAAAATTTTCTGCGCTCGCATAAAATAAAGCCACAGTGGAAAAAACTGTGGCTAACTAACAAGGATGACAATAAATCTATTTATAATTTTTGAATTATATTTAATTTTCTCTCTCTGATTTGTTGTTCGTCACATTTAATTTTGGATTTAGTAATTTACTCTAAATATCCACTATATGGTGTAGTTACGCAACAAAAGCCTTGCAGGACAAGGCTTTTTAATTTGCTATATTATTTATTTAGAGTATATTTTGCTTAATTTGTTACGGGCTTTTACGAAACAAAAGGCGAATTTATTGCAATAAGCCTTGCAAATGCGCAGAAAATCGCAAAATACACTGCTAAGTTTCTTGCTAAATAAAATCTATACATAAAGTAATGCATATTTTGTTTTTTAATTTCTTCCCAATTCTCCATAACGCCCATATACCACCTTGGTTTCAATTCTTTATCTTCAAGCGCAACATATGCTTTCATAGAATTTATGAGCTCAACTGCAATCGGAATTGTGATGCAGGCAAAAATCATAATGCCGTTTAAGTAGTAAAGCGAAACGAGTATCCCAAGGTTTAAGTATGCGCCAAAAATCATCCAGCCAAGCGCTCTTATTGCATTTTGTTTGTTTTGACAAATCATGGCAAGAGTTTTTTTGCCGCATTTTTCATCGTTTTCCCAATCCATAATTGAATGCGTGTGAGCTAGTGCCACAATTAAAAGCGCAAGAGAAAGCGAAAAATGAGCAAGGTTCAAGCTTGTATTTCCTGTCATTACATAAAAACAAGCGTTTGGCAGAATATAGCCAAACAATGTGCCAATAATTATCTCTGAAGCAAAAAATTTGCTTGAAACAGGATAAAGCAGAATAAGAATTGCAGCAACTGCCGCTATTCCTAAAATCTTTGCACCAAAGAGAATAAAGAAATATAAGCCACAAATAAGAGCTATTCCAAAGAGCAAGCAATCAATTGTTAATGCCCATTTGAGAGGAATTTCATTTTGAAGAATCAAACGTGCTTTTGCGCTGTTACAGAAATTAATTTCGCTTAATTTCTCGCCTTTTTTAAGTCTTAAAATAACATCTAAAATGTCATCAAATAAATTTCCGCCGAGATGCAAACAGATAACGCTAATAAAAGCTAAAAATGCATACAATTTGTTTACTTGCTCAAAATTTGCCCAACAAAGTGCTACAAAAAATGCACTAAGCGACACAGGAAGCGAATATGCTCTTGTGAGCTCTGCAAAGTTTTTAACAATTTTTTTTATCATACTCTACCCCTTTGTTTTGCAGGTTCTAGAATCTGAAATCTCTTTTCCCTGCTGTAATTTCATCTAAATTATTTGTCAAAACTTCTTTGACTTTTGATTCTTTAAATTCTTTAAGCTCTTTTTCGATTAATTTTTCGCCAACAAGTTTTGTTTCAGGGCTTGCATAATCTTCAAGATATTCTTTTAGTGTGATAAGGGCATTTGGGTGGCAACAATTTTGAATTTGTTTTGATTTACATATTTCCATAAATCTTTCGCCAGTTCTGCCTTCCCTATAACATGCTGTGCAGAAACTTGGCAGATAACCAAGCTCCATAAGCCACTTCATAACTTCATCAAGCGTTCTTGTGTCTGTTACATCAAATTGCGATGAATCTTCTTCGCATGCATTTTCTTCTGCGTATCCGCCAATAGATGTTTTAGAGCCACCTGAAATTTGTGAAATTCCAAGGTTTAAAACTCTAGCTCGAACTGAGGCAGATTCTCTTGTAGAGCATATCATGCCAGTATATGGTACGGCAACTCTAATGCAGGCAACAATTTTGCAGAATGTGTCATCATCAATTCCATTATCAAATGCTGATGGGTCGATGTCATCTGCATGTCTTATTCTTGGAACACTAATTGTATGAGGTCCAATGTTGTGCACAGCTTCCAAGTGTTCAGCGTGCATCAAAAGCCCTGCAAATTCATATTTGTATCTTTCGAGTCCAAACAATACACCAAGCCCAACGTCATCAATTCCGCCTTCCATTGCTCTATCCATTGCTTCTGTGTGGTAGGCGTAATTGTGCTTAGGCCCTGTTGGGTGAAGCTTTTCATAAGCTTCTTTATGATAAGTTTCTTGGAACAGTATATAAGTTCCAATTCCTGCTTCTTTTAATTTTCTATAATTTTCAACTGTTGTTGCAGCAATATTCACATTTGCTCTTCTTATTGCGCCGTTTTTGTGGTGAATGCTATAAATTGTTTTAAGGCTTTCTAAAACATATTCAATTGGGTTATGGATTGGGTCTTCCCCCGTTTCAATTGCGAGCCTTTTGTGCCCCATATCTTGAAGCGCTATAACTTCTTTTTTGATTTCTTCTTGCGTCATTTTCTTTCTTGGAATGTGTCTGTTTTGCGCATGGTATGGACAATATACGCAACCATTTACGCAATAATTTGATAAATACAATGGTGCAAAAAGAACAATTCTATTTCCATAAAATTCTTGCTTAATTTCGCGAGCAAGTTTAAATATTTCTTCGTTTTTTTCTTTTATTTCACACGCAAGTAAAACCGAAGCTTCTCTATGTTCAAGTCCTTTTTTCAATTTTGCTTTTGCAATAATTTTATCAATAAGTTCTATATTGTTTTTATTTTCTTCAGCATATTTGAGGGTATCAAGAATTTCTTCGTGAGAAATAAACTCCTGCGCTTTTAGTGATTTTTTATCGTACATTTTTTATAATCCTTACCTTATATATAATTTTATATCAAAATAATAGGTTGTTGAGCATGGTTTTATGTTTATTTTTTAAAATA
>JAZNJP010000085.1:0-12995 GCA_045578125.1 Candidatus Gastranaerophilales bacterium
AACTACATGAATGATGAAAAAATGGGTGCAAAATGCGAAACTCATAATGTAGGAATGGAATTATAAGGTCGAGTACGTGGTTTCAGGAATAAGTGGATTCTCCCCATATCAAGCAACTTCTGGAATTTATAACACCCAGAAGATAACATCTCCTCAAGAAGATTTGAGAGAGTTATCTTCAATTGCAAGTTCTTATTACAGTGTTTCAGATACTGTTCAGCCACTAAAAACAGCAACAGAGAGCGATTCTCGCTGGCTGTATCGTGCAGTAAGCAATGAACTTGGAATGCCAACTGGACTTGAAATCGATGGAATGACTGAAATCCCTGCAAAAATTACCGTTAGTTTAAATGGTGTGGATTTCTTTCCAAACCCAACTCAAGTAAATGGCGCTTTAAATCAAAGTGAATATTATGAACAAGAAAATATGGATGAATTAAATTCAAATGCATTTGATGAAATTCTTTCAGAATACGCGCCAGAATACTTTGCCCAAAGTGCAGATGAAGCAGTTTCAAATATTGCGCAATCAATTAATTTGAGCACAGAAGATGTCCTTAAAGAAAAAGAAAATAAACACAAAACGCAAGATTTTATTCAAAAAAATGCAGCTAATAAATATAAGCAAATAAATCTAAATTACATCAACAGCTATGTTTAAGAAAAACATAGCTGTTTTAAAATCATAATTTAGTATTTTTAGAAAACTAAATTCTGTTGTTCCAAACCCCGCCTTTTCTGTCAACCAAAGCATCATAGAAAGACCAAAATCTGAAAATACCTGTAAGCCCAAGAACAGCATGAGTTACATTTTTTTCTGTGCTTTCGCCATTTACAAACTGACCAATTCCAGGCCAGATGATAAGGGAGCATAGTGAAGCGCCAATACTTCTGTTTGAAACTTCGCCAGCTTTGCCGTGAGTTCCTGCAAAACATGGGGCAGTCATTGATAGCATTGCCCCTAAAAGTGCGATTGATAATAATTTTTTCATAATAAAAACTCCAATTATTCCAAACATATTTTATTATATTTTAAACATATTTGTAAATTGGAGTTTTGAAATTGTTACTTTTCTTATTTTTTATTTTGAATATAGCTTGCCTGAAACAACAGTCACTCTTGGGGCAACCTCAGATGCTTCCATATATGGTTCAGCAAGTTTTAAAACTTTTTGACATTGTCTTCTTGAAAGATTGTCATTTGCGATGTTTTTATCAAATATTTCAACTAAATTGCCAACAACTTGTTTGCCTAGAGCAGTTTGCTTTGTTGTGTCCATACCACCTTTTTTAGGTGTGGCTTCTTTGCATTGCGCTTTCAAAAAGCTTTTTAGGGTATGATAACTTTTTGCTGGCAAGATTTGCTTCTTCACAAACGCTGCGTTATCAATTCCAAAATTACTTGTTCCTCTTTCAAAGAAATCGCCAACAATTTCGCTTGCTTCAGAAGCTTTTGAATTTTTTGCTGCGCGTATAACATCTGGAGTCATATTTTTTACGGTGAGCGCACCGCCATCAGCAAGTTTTGGGATATCGCCCAAGAATTGTTTTGCGACTTCTGCACCTTTTTTTGTAAGTTTTGCCATACCAAATGATGGTTGTGCGTAGTTGTTTGTGTTAAATCTGACTTCCATTTCCTTCTCCAATTTGTTTTACATAGCTATAAAACAACTGAAGAATAATAATTGCTTAGTTTTATGGAATATTTTTAATTTTTGTTAAGATTATTATTTTTTAAATAAGCCAAGAAACCATCTAAAACCAGATTTAACGCCAGTTTTAAGCATTGCTTTCCAGCCTGTTCCGGCTTCTACGCCATTGCCAATAAGCCCACCAGTGTTTCCGTCAATAATATTTCCTGTAGCGTCAATTGAACTATCAACACTGCTTTGCATACCACTTCCGAGTGCAGTTGAACCTAGGCTGCTTCCGCCACCCTTAAAGATATTCCCAAGGATTTTTCCTATGCCATTTACAACAAGGTTTCTTCCAATACCTTCTTTTAAGATAATTTTTGTCCATTCGCCTTTGGTTACAGTGCTGTCATCTTGAGTTTTTTCTTCAAGTGCCGTAACACCAATGTTTACTACCCCTGCAACAAGTGGACCAACGAAAGGAATCATATCGCAGAGTTTTGTGCCAACTGTTTTGTTTATTTCATATGCTGCGTTTGTTGCTATTTCATTCTTTTTAATATCTTCTGCAAGGTAATTTCTGCCAATTATGCCGACAGAAGGTTTTGTTTGGTCTTCTTTTTTAACGCCGTTTTTCTCTTCCTCTTCAACAGTTTTTTTGTACTCCATAACATTATCTGCTGAGAAGTTTACGCCTTCAGTTGCATAGTAATATGTTTGCGCAAATTTTTCAGGGTCGTCTATGTTCTTTTTAAGCTCATCAATAAGAGCCTGTCTTCCTGCGGCGTATTCTTTCAAATCTTCTTCGGTTTTAATGTTGCCAAGCATATCTGTGTAATTATCTCGTCTTACATCAGATTCACCCCTTATGCCATTTTCAATATATGTTGGGATATTGAAAATGGTGAACATTCCATCTTGCCCGAGCCATTCTTGGCTAAATGTTGTATACCAATTCCAACCAATTTTCTCAGCTCCCCAATTTGCAGCAAAGCTAACAGGGTGAGAAACGAGCCAATCCATCATGCTGCCTTCGTTATAATAACTTCGAACATCGCCATAATCTGGCATATTTTCCATATTTTCGTTTAATTGTTCTTCAAGAAGTTTGATTGCATATTCTCTTGCTTCTTTTTGTTCTTCAGGTGATAAAGAAGATTCTAAAACTTGTGGTCCGTTTGCTTTACTTTCTTGAATTTGCGCATTAGAATCTGCAATGTCTTCCATTTTGTCTGGGTCAAAACCTTGCGACATGGCAGTTCCGCCCATATGGTCCATTTTGTTCATAAAGCCCCAGAACCCACCATTATTTTTAAAAGATTTTCCAGTAATTCTGCCCATTTGGTCTTTGTAGCCATTGGCTGTGTCAATCCAGCTTCCGTCTTCGGTCTTGACTTCAACTAATTCGTTTTCTTCTGTTTCTTGTGCTTTTGCGTCTTTTTTGGTTGCATTATTTTCAATTTTTTGGTTTTCCGCACTTTTGTTGCTTATCTTATTAGCTATCGTTTTGCCTAGAAAAAATCCTAAAATCGCTTGTCCCAACATACACTTTCCCTTCTTTTTGCCATCGCTTATAATATCGGCATTTTACTCTTTTTTCTGCACGGTTTTCAGCTTAAAATTTACAAAAGTTAATATTTCAAACAACTTAAATATTTTTTAGTAGCGAACAAAAATAATTTTTACAAGTTTTAAAAAAAATATGAAATTATCCCCAATTGAAAAACTAAATTTTAAAGGTCATGAAGCTGGTAAAATCAAAACGCTTTACATGCAAAACCCTAATCTGCGCCCTCAAGTTAATATTTATAATCAAATGAAAACAATTGGCGAGAAAGAAGGTTTCGATGTTTTTATTCACGATAATCAACGTATAGAAAAGAATAAGCTAAGTGAAACAAGCAAGGTTTATAATCCTTGGGGCATATGGGCGCAGGATAATAAAATACTTTTGAAAAAAGATGAAAATACCATTTCTCTTGCGCCAGAATTTTACAGTAAGCAAGAACTTGTGGAAGTTGCTGATTTTTGTGACCAAACAGGAATTAAGGGGTATTTTTCAGAATTAATGTTTGAAGGCGGAAATGTTTATCTTGGCAAAAAGGACAATGGCGAAAACTATTTTATAACAAGCACCATGAATATGTATCTTGCGGGAAAATATCTCTATTTTAAAGAAAAAACTAATGGTGGTGCTGATTATGAGTCGGCTATGAAATTTTTTAACGAAGGCAAATATTATGACCCTGATGGTAAATTAATTGCAGATGAAGAAGAGTATGACAAGAACTGGGAAAATTGGACAAAAAAGGCGATTGAGGTAGCATCTGAAGATTTTGATGTTAAACGAGAAAATATGGTCTTTCTTCCCGAAGCCGATTTCCATATCGATATGGTAATTCGTCCACTAGAGTATCCTTATGTGTTGGTAAATGACGACAAAGAAGTTGATAAACTTATTGAAAATCTAGAAAAACGTTTTAAATTTAATGCTTTAGAGAGAAATGAATTAAGAAAATTCAAAAAAAATCTTCAAGAGCACCGCAAGAAATATAACTCGTCTGATGATATTTGCAAAAAATTAGAAGCAAATGGTTTTGTGCCAATTAAAATAGCGGGTTCTTTTGGCAGAAACCCAGTTAATTTTATTAATGCAATAGTGCATAAAAAAGATGATGAATTGGTTTATATAACAAATTCAACAAAATATGGTTCAAAAATATACGAGGCAATGCAAGAGCATTTTGAAAAAGATTTAATTGAAAAATATCCAAAAATTAAAAGAGTGTATTATGTTGATGGCGAAAAGTATAGCAAAAAGAAGAAAAATAACATGATGTATTATCTTGGCAGTGGAAATGGCGGCATACATTGTTTGTGTGCTGAAGAGATGGAATAAATCTCCTTCAGTATATCTTGTTCGACTTTTAATTATTTAAAAACTCCACCAAAGAAAAATATGGCAAACACGATAATTTTTATTATAAGATAGCCAATTTGGTTCCCAGTGGGTTCTTCAAGTTCATTGTGTGCTTTTTTTACTTGGTTATCTTGAATTGTGTCTTTTATAACTATGACATCAAAGAAAATTGCAATCAAAATAAAAAGTCCAAATATTATATTAAAAAAAGAAAACATATCAAAAAAAACTGATGAGCTATTATTTGTGGCTCTGAAGATTGATATGAGAGCAAATCCAATGCCAAATAACATCCAGCTTAGTTTGGTGTAGTTTGCTTTGCCTTCTTCTCCAAGTGGGTCTTTATATTTATAATCTAAATATTTTTCTATTTTTTCTCTTAAGTCAACAGGTTCACCACCGCCAGTGATGGTAAATTCAAATTTTTCTATTTGTCTTGAAGCGTCAATAATTCTGTAAAGTGGTTTTAGTGCGCTAATAAATGGTTTGTTTACAATGCTAATTTTTTTGCCGTTTTTAAATTCAAAATTCAGCGTGAATTTGTCACAAGCGTAGAAACTTCTATGTTTATTGCGGCAAAGAACAGAATTTATATCAAGGTGCAGTCTAGATATGTCTGAGTGTTTGCATGAGAAATTATGCTCAGGTATTGTGTAATTAAATTTGATAATGTGTGGTAAAATCTCAACACTTTCAAGATTGAAACCTCTTCTGAATTTGCTTAATGATTCGAAATGATATGCAATTAAAATTGGAATTGCGCAAATTCCTACAAAGGTAAGAAATATACAAAATGTCATTTCTCCATGATCTGCCTCTATTAACCAAGTTATAAAATTTTGCATATTGTATTTGAGTTTGTTATCCGAGATATAAAAAGCTAAATCTGTCCAGCTTGCAAGCGCCATTATTATCGTTATTAAAATATCGCCACCAAGCAACATTAGAGCATTATGCATTTTGTAATTTTCAATTTTCATTTTTTATTCTTCCTATGTGTCTATTCGAGGATTTTATTGAACGTTATTCAGCAAACATAAATATGCGAGTGAATAACTAACAAGAGCTAAAATAATCTTTACTGCAGCCCCAAGGGCAGATTTATCAAGAGGTTTTTGCACTCCACCTGTTGTTTTTGCAAAATTGTTGTCATTAATTCTGTCTTTTATAATTGCAATATCGAAACATAAGCCAATTATGGTGCATACTATAAGAGGTATTGTGAGAATATTAAAAAGCGCCATGTCGCTTCTGCTTGATGGCATTGTGGTGCAGACAATAAATAGCCAAGCAAAATAACCTGTGCCAAAAAATAACCAGCCGCCTTGCAGATATGTTGATGCACCATTTTCTCCTAAAGCGTCTTTATAGCCATATTCTCTATATTTTTCAACTTTTTCTTTGATGTCTCCAATTGCGCCCTGCCCTGAAAAGGTGATGCTAAAATTGTTAATTTCTCTTGTGAAATCAATAATTTTATAAAGCGTTGGCATAACATTTCCTAATGGTTGAAATTCAAAGGTGATTTTTTCACAATCTTTTCTTTTTGAAAAACTTAAAGTGAACACCCCGCAAGCGTCTCGATATCCATACTTTGTTTTTATTCTGACCGTGTCTATATTAATGCTAAATTTACTAATTTGAGAATAGCTGCAAGTGAAATTATGTTTTGGATTAGTGTAATTAACTTTTATTGCCTTGGGTAGCAAATCAATGCTTTTAATGTTAAAACCCCTGTTGAATTTTTTATAATCCAAGATTTGATAAATTATAAGAGCAGGCAGACTAATAATTCCTAAAAAAGCTGAAAGTAAAACGATAAACATTCTGCTATCTTCATTGCAAGCGTATAAAGTCCATTCGTAAAATGTTTGCAAGGAGTATTCAAGGCATTCTTGTGACACGAAAGAAGCGTACATTAAGCCTAAAATAAAGCATAACCCAATAAACATTGCTACAGTTCCGAGCATTGCTATGATTGAATTATATGTTCTCAGCGCTCTTAATTTCATATCTAATCCCTTTTAAAATTATACAAATTTTGCTCAGATATTAAATAAAGCAAGGGAAGGATTTTTGCGCAAAAAATATCTTTAGAAGTTTTGTATTTTTGTGAAAATTACTTCTGTGCAAAATAGAGAGCAAATTTATTCTTTTCAAAAGCCTTACTTGGGGCAAGTTTCTTTTGCGCGCAATAAAAAAGAAATTAAAGTTAGACGAAACCCTTTTATTATGGGTGCAAACAAAGTTCGAGATTTGGCTTGCGATAAATTTTTTAGAAGCGCAAATATATTGAGTGCCAAAGATTCCATATATCATAGATATAATCACGAGTTTGATGAAATTTGCCGAGAGCATCAAGTAACAAGGGATGAGCGTGATTCGTTTGTGACAAAATTCGATATTTATACCCTGAACAAAGAAACGGAACTTTTTCTTGATGAAAATAAAAACTTAAAATCTGTTTTTATTCGAAATACGCAAGACGATACAAAATCTTTAAAACTTGACTTTGATAAAGAGAGATTGTCTTGTGTAACTTATATGATTGATGGCAAGAAAATAAAACTCGATATAAATTCTTCTGATTTCGATAAGGCTTTTTTGCTTTCTTCAGATTTTGATTTGAACACGGGAATTCTAATAGGTGATATCAATGTGAGAAAATTTAAAGATGGGCATTTGCTTAAGCATTTTGAGGCTATAAATAATGTTGTATATGGGAAAATGCCAAGAAGTTTGAGCAAGGCTGTTAAAGAATACGAAGAGAAATTTCAAGGCAAAAAAATATATGTTGACCATAATATCGAGCCAATTGTTGTTAGAAATTGTATAGATGTGCTTGAAAAAACCCCATCTGATGAACTGCCAGAGAGCCTTATTGTTACAAACTTTTTGGAAGAAGATATATCTGGGCTTTATTGTCAAGGCAATGAAGTAGTTATTAGGCCAACAAAAAACAAGGATTATCTAAAGAGAAGAATTTATCACGAAATTCAACACAAAAAAGATTATCTTTTGGGGAAACCATTGGGGCAGAAAAATTCTGGGCTCGCATTAGAGTTTGATAACAAAATTCTGCACGATTGTGATGGACAAATTCTTGAGGGTAAAATTGAAAAGCAAGGAAACAACATAGTTTTTGTTGACGAAGAACTTAAAGAATTAATTGCAAATAAAGTTTCAAATTATGCGACCACAAACTCAACTGAATATATCGCAGAACTTGGCGCTATGATGAGACGAGGTACAATTGGCGTGTGTAAGAGTTTCAAATCTGATAATATTTTGTATTCAATTAAAAATAATTATGAAAACGAAGATTTGGAAGATTGCACAATAAACGAAGAAGAATTTAAGACTTTGCTTAAGGTTTACGGCCTTCTTGGTGGCACGCCTGAGTTCAATAATGCAGTTTATTTTAAAGACGCAATTGGTTTTACGCAAGAAGAAATTTATTTAAACTAAACAATAGATTAATTATCTAAAATGAAAATAAATAAGAGTAGTATGCCTTGTAGCCACTAACTGCAACAAAAAGAACTACAATTCCAACAAGAATTATCATTGCTGGTTCTAAAAGTTTTAAAATTACTTCAAGTGCAACACTTAATTTTGTTTCGTAATCGTGTGCAACCGCACGAAGCATTTTTTCGAGTTCGCCAGCCTTTTCGCCAGAGGCGATTTGAGATATAGCGTATTCTGAAAATAATGTTGTTGCACTAAGTGCCGTTGTTAATTCGCAACCTTGTTGAACTCTGTATGTCGCTTCTCTTAATTTATTTGCGTCTTCTTTTGTGTTTATAACTGTGCTTGCTAAATATAGAGACTCTGCAATTGAAATTCCTGCTGAATATGCAAGAGATAGCACAGAGAAAAAGTTTGAATACATGTAGCTTTTAACCAGATTTCCAATTGGCGCGAATGCTGTAAGTTTTGAAACAATTTTGGCTAAAAGACTTCTTTTTTTGTATAAAAGTTAAATTCCTACTGCAATTATCGCAAAAACTAAAGATATTTGAATTAATGACTTAATAGCTAGACTTGCAATGCAAACTTTCACGCCAGAAATGCTTAATTCAAAGGCCTTTGTAATAAATGTTTTAAACAATAGCGCAACAAAAATTGCGAATAAAAACATTGCTGCAGGATAACTTGCTTTTGTTATGACGTCGTTTTTTACTTTTTCCTGCATCATTATATTTTTTACAATCTCAGATAAAACCTCTTCTAATTTTCCTGATTCTTCGCCTGCAACAATGAGCATTGTATAAGCTTTACCAAGGGCATGTGAGCAATTTTTCATTGAATCTTTTAGGGAATGCCGTTGTTTAATTCCTTGTAGAATTTTTGCGCAAAGCGATTTTATTTTTGTGCATTTTGTTGAACTGTAAATTAAATCAAAAACATCAAGAATTGAGTGCCCTGATTTATATAAAGAATAAAAAGAATTAAAAAAATCTTTCTTTTCTTGAACAGACAAAGTCATTTCTTGAGAAAAATCTAAATTTAGAAAATCAGCAGGCATATTCCCGCTTTCTTCTTTAATTTCAAGAATGGTGTATCCTTTTTTCTCTAAGTGGGTCGCTGCCTCTGATAGGCTTCCCATATGAAAAGAACCTTCAATAATTTCGCCTTCTGGGCTCTTTGCTTTATAGAAAAAATTAGCCATAGAGTTATTATATATTATTGTTTGATTTTTTACTACCAAAATATAGATTTTGTTATGAAAAAATTTCTGCTAAAATAAACCAATAAGGAGAACGACATGAAAAAAATATTATCGATAATATTATGTGGGGTTTTGCTTAGCGGTTGCGCTATTTCAAAAAATTCTGAATTAGATATTTTAACATTATTTTCAACAAAATCTTATGCTTCAAATAAAGCTTGGGTGGGCACATTTCAGCTTGTTTGGAATGATATGAAAAATAATATCATAGGGCACGATATTAAATTCCTTGGTGAAAAACCAACAAGTGAGCTAAATGGCTTGAATGCAGAAGAGTTTAATTCTTCTATGTTAAATGAATCAAGCTACTATACAAGCTACGGTGAAACTTCACCTAATGCAAAAGAAAAAATTAAAAAAGATATTTACAGGAAATTCGAAGAAAAATCAGATATTTTAGATAATGCAGATTGGTCTGAAGGTAAAGGCAAATATTATGCCTACGCAATGCTTAAAAAAGAATTTGAATTTCTTGAAGAATTTGATGAGCTAGAAGATGGCGCTTTTAACAATAAAGGTGAATTTGAATATTTTGGCATAAATGAAAAATCATCTGATAAATTGGACAACAATGTTCAAGTTTTATTCTATAACAATAAAAACGATTATGCGGTTCAACTTTTAACCGTGAATAACGATATAGTTTATCTTTACAGAACAAATTCAGGTGCATCATTTAATAAAATTTATGAAAAAATGCTTGCGAAAACTGAAAAATATAAAGGTGAAAGAGAATTTGCCAAAAAAGACACAATCAAAGTTCCTAATTTGAAAATAAATGAAATGAGAAAATATCCGACTTTAACAAACAAAACAATTGAAGGAACAGAAAATTTATATTTTTCAGAAGCGATTGAAACTCTTCAGCTTGAACTTGATAACAAAGGCGGGAAAGTTAAATCAGAAGCATTGTTGATGACTAAGTGTAATTTGATACCACCAAGTGAAACAAAAACACCAAGACATTTTGATTTTGATAGAACTTTCGTTATGTTTTTGGTTGATTCTGGTAAAGAAAATCCATATTTAGCACTAAGGGTTAAAGATTTAAGCGCGTTTCAAAAAAAATAGAAGCTAGCAAAATTATTTTTGTTCATGTTTCATATCTTATATGAATATTAATCCTGTGCAAATTTTTAAAACAAATAAAGCTAATTTTAACTATTTTTCAAAAGCCCCAATTGCTTTTCGCGGCAACAATAAAACAGGGGATTCTTTCGAGAAGCAAGAAGACACATGTGAATATCCGCTAACTAAAAAATATGGGTTGAATGTTGCAGATATCGAAGTAAAATCAGCAAATCCTATTTCAATAAGCGACAAGCAAAAAGCCACTTTTGTTGAAAAATTGCTCGAAGCGCACGAGCTTGCAAAAAAGAATGTTGAAACAGGTAACATTGTGCAACTTGGCTTTGCGAGCAATTTGTGCTTATCTGATAACACTTGGCATTTGGCAACCAATTTTAACAACACGAGAAACGACATCTCCTCAATTTGTGGAGAAAGGTCTGCAATTGTTGTCGCGTATAATGATTTTTTGAAAAAACTAATCAAAGATAACGACACAGAAACCACGCAAGATGATTTTAAAATTAAATATTTAGCTATGTCCAGCGCAAAAAATATAGGCGAAGATTCAAACGCCTCTCTTCCTTGCGCAGATTGTTTGAGTTGGTTGAACACAGCTCGTTTTCTAGATGACGAAACAAAAATAGCATTTTTTACAAAAGATAGTGAATCGGGCAAACTGTTTTTAGAATTTAAAACATTAAAAGAAATTTTGCCTATGCGCGGAATTGATTTGATAGATTCTAAAGCAGATATTGAGCTTGACGATATGCCTTTTGTGTTTAGTGATGATGCAAAAAGGGTAATGGATGAAAAAGGTATCACAAACGAAAATATCCTAAACACGCTAAAAGAAGCGAAAAATGCCTATAATGCAGACGAGTTTACCTCGTTTTCAGACCAAAAAATAGGTGCCGCAATAAGAACCGAGGGCAAATATTACAAAGCTTCTAAGGTAGATTGGTCAAAGAGATGGTTTGTGGAGCCTGTTGAATTTGCAATTGCGAAATCAATTGAAGATTTTAACGAATATGTGACCCCTGAAATTATTGCTTACTATGGCGAAAACGAAACGCGCTGCGAAGGTGCTATGGTGGATGACGGGATTGTGAGCCTTAGAACACTTGGTAGAATAAAAGCGGTTGATAAAAATAACGAAGCGTTGGTTATAACAATTAATAACAATGATGAAATAGACGTTCGCTCAATTAATGATTTTATGCCTAAAAAATCCACATTTAAGCAATCTTATTTAAAATAAAAATAGATAAGTAGCTGTTTTTGAAAACATTTTCGCAAAAAATATTGTTTTTTGTTTTTGTACGAATATGAGAATTACGCCAATACTCCCTAAAATAAAAGTTTGCACACCAAGCTTTGGGAGCACCAAAAGAACAAAATATCTAACAGAAAATAACAAAGTTGTGGTCAAGCCTTTTTATGACAAAGCCTGCGATTTTTTCGGACCCAAGGAAGGCAAGATTTTGGTTTCTAATTCCACAAATTTCTTCAGAAACGACTTACCTTGGAACACTTTAGGGAAAACGCTTGAAGAACTTTACCCAGAAGGCGAAAAGGTGAATGTTTTTAATTTTGCATGTTCTGATGGGTCTGAACCTTATTCGCTTGCCATTTGTTTAATTGAACAATTAGGAGAAGATGGTGCAAAAAGATTTTTCCCAATTAAAGCATCAGACATTGATTCAGATATTATGCCAAAAGGCAAAAAGGACAAAATTATTGCAGATAAAAAAGATATTGAAAACATAAATGAAATAACAAACAATAATATTAAAAAATATTTTCATGTGAAGCACCTGAAGGAGCGCACTGTTATTTCACCAAAGGGCACTGTTGAATTTAAAGATGAAGAATTTATATTAACTCCTAAGAAAATTTTAAAAGATTGCGTAGAATTTAATTGCCAAAATTTTTATGACGGCTTAGATGATTTAAAAGAAAAGAACAATCTTGTTTTATGTAGAAATTTTTGGGGATACCTAAATGAAGACGAAATTCTTAAATGCGCCAAAAAGCTCTATAATTGCTTAGATGAGACTTCATTTGTTATAATTGGTGATTTTGATTTAGACGAAGGCAATATTCCAAAATTTTTAACAGAGCTTGGAATAGATTCAGCAACAGACACTTGGAAGGAAGAAACTATTTTGCAAAAACACGATGGTTATTCAGATGGCAAATATAAAGACGAGCTTTTAATGAACATCGATGCTTATTATTATCATAGGAAGAAGTGCTAGTATAGGGGCAAAAGGGGTTTGGAGTGCGGGTTAATTAAAATTTATATCATTTCCCCAAATATCCCTTATTTGTTCTTCTATGCCTTGGTTGTTCTCACTCTTGATTTCTTCTGGTTTAATTTGCTTCAATAATTCATTTTTAACAAAATTTTCTAATGCATTTTTACAACAATAGTCAAAATTGCAATTATTACCTAAAATAGATATATATTTTTCTTTGAATTCCTGTGTTGTATTAGTATCAATTATATATATTGAAGGATTATTGTTGTTAGAACTTAAGGCTGATTCAAATAGAAATCTAACCGCTAAATCGGTTTCAGGAAAAGAAAAACCAATTATGTATATTTTTTTGCATTTTTTAAATATTCACAAGCTTT
>JAZNJP010000086.1:0-3416 GCA_045578125.1 Candidatus Gastranaerophilales bacterium
TTATCAAGCAAATGGATATTATTCTGCTGTTCCTATTATTGTTTCTCAAGACAATATTACAGGTGAATTAGTTATCCAAATTGAAGAAGGAAATAAAAATTCAATAATTATTGAATAGTGAATAAGAATAGGTAAATTCTCTAATACTTTTTCCTAATTAAATGATAAGAGAAAACTCGTAAACTAAAAAATATAGTTTACGGGAAGTGTGTTATGGCTAAATTGCCGAAAAAGTTTAGCTTATGGCTGATGATTCTAGTTATCATTCCATATTCTTGTTTTGCGTTTGAAATAGAAAATACTGCAGACAATCCAAGATTGGTTAATATAACAAAGCAACAATATAGGGCGTTAGCTACTATTGAAAAAAGAATTTATGATAAGGCATACCCTAATGATAATACTATTGATAGAATTGAACGTTTAGAATTAGATTTATTTCATGGGATACAAGCTGGAACAGTTACGCAGAGAATTAATACTCTAAAGCTTGAAAGTTCAAGGGTTGCAATTCGTGGAACAGCCATGACGCCAATGATGATGGATACATTCAATACAAAGTACATTAATCCACGTGGTGAAAGTGTTGCTTACCACGAAGACATTGGTTTAATAGATGGATTAATAAGACTTTGGTGGCCTGATTTTTATGCTCAAATAGATGAGTATAGACGTTTTAAAGAGGCCAATTTTTACTAGCGAATTTTCCGTAGGGTGGAGCGGAACGAAGTGAGCGAACCCGAATAGGCGAACACAAAAGTGAATAGGAGCGGTAGCGTAATTCACGACTGTGTAAGCAGAGAGGAAAATTCAAGAGCGAATTTCTGAACCTGTGCAACAGGGTTAGCGAGTGCGCAGCGTACGACAACGGAGTGAAGTAGCGACAGCAACGAGCGAAAAGAAATTCAAGAGGCGAACACGAGCTGAGACTGAAAAATGAAAATTTATCATTTACATTTTGAACGCCGTTAAACGCAAGCGTTCAAGACAGCGAATTTTCCGTAGGCTTATACTCTGTTTCTAACCACAATAGCATTACTTACACTAGTATATTTAACATTACTTCCGCTTAAAATTTTTCCATCAGCATACATAACTGTTGAACTTCCACCATCTAAGTTTATGGCTTCATAGCAACCTAAGTCATTCATTATTTGGGCAAGCTCTCTGAGTGTAACTCCACTTGTTCCTTCTTTTCTTCCATCAACTGTTACCATAATCATAACGTTGTCTTTAGTGTAACCAATTGCTGTTCTTGGGTTTCTTCCTGCAATAGAATTTAATTTTTGTTCTGCTGCATCTATAAATATTTCGCCTTCTTTTAATAAATATGGTCCGCCACTTACTATGTGATTTATGTTCTTCCATTTAGGAACTAAAGAATATTCTAATGATATCTTGTCACCTAATTCAAAACTTTCAAGGATTTCGGCTGGTGCTGAAATAACAAAGCCATTTTCTGGAATAAATAATGGATAATTTGATGTTGCGACAATTTTATTATCACGTATTGCAATCTGTTTGCAATTAGACTTAGTTTCAGGTGAACGCTCACCCCATTTTGAGTTGTATATTAAAACTTGGGAATATAACATTCTTGGTTGATTAATATTGTCAATTTGAATTTCTCTATGTTTATTTTTTAATGTTCCATTGAAAGATAATCTTGCGGTTTTAAATTCGTCTTTGCCAATGCCAAAACCAACACGTTCATAAATTGGACCTGTAATAATTTCCTCATCTATAACTAATGCGCCAAGTGGAGTGCCTGTATTTTGTTTAAAATAGGTTCCATTAATTGCAAGAATTGCATTTTGTTCAAAATTATTAATATTTGTTTTTGCGTGTATATTTTGACTTGCAAGTTTTGGCACTATTTCTATGTTTGGATTTAGTTTTCTATCTATTTCTGCAATGTTGATTTTTATATTTCGTTTGTTGATTGTTCTATTTAAACGAATATAATAAACACCTTGTTCTAGCTTATTGATAGCAAAACCTTTGTATTTTTCTATTAGTTCATTTTCACGTTTTTGCTCTAATAAAAAAAGAGCATTATCAAAATGCTCTTTTACAATATAACCTTTTAATAATGCGCCCGCAGAGTATGCACTATTGGACACATCTTGACCTGAGAAAACAGCCACCGCCATCAGAAATAAACCTATTTTTAAGACTATTTTCTCGAAGCAAAATATTCGTTGTTCCGCTAGTGCATACATCTTATTTTGTGCTTCCTTTATACTACAATTGTAACATATTTTTCATGTTTTTTCAAGTGTTATAATGTTAGAAAAAGGGAGATTTTATATGAAAGAATTAGCAGTTAAATATTTTATGGAAGGTTATTCTTGTTCTGAAGCTATGGTTCAAGCAGCAGCCGATAAAGGTTATATTTCACAAGAAGCTTTAGCGATTGCAACATCATTTTCTGGCGGAATGGGGGTTAGATGTTTGTGTGGGGCAGTAGCTGGTTCTCAAATGGTTATTGGTGCTATGTATGGTAAAAATACTGAACGTGATGGCAAAAAAGCACGAGCATTAGCTAAAGAATTTAATGAAATTTTTGCACAAAAATACAAGGTAAATTGCTGCAAAGTTTTAAGTGCTGGTTTTAGTGATTTTCACTCAAAGGAAAGAAGAGAACATTGTGCTGGCATGGTTGGTGATTGTGCTGTTATTTTAGAAGATATTATTAAGGCTAATCAAGAAGTAAATGTATAGTAAAAAAGAGATGAGCAACTACTCATCTCTTTTTTCATTTTTTATCTAGTGAATAATCTTGTAAATCAAAGAAGTCTGTTTTTGTTCTTCATCAGCAATTTTAAATGCGTCTAAAATTAGTTCTTCCGCACCTTTGATTGTTTCTTCTTTGTTTGTATAAATCACAGCGATTGTTTCACCTGTGCAAACAGGTTCGCCGTATTTTTGTGTTAGATAAATACCAGCAGAATAATCAATTGGATCAGATTTTTTATCTCTTCCAGCACCTAAGTTTTTGCATGCTTTTGCAACTTTTAATGCGTCAATATTTGCAACATATCCATCTTTTGTTGCTTTAACTTCGTATTTAATTGAAGCTTGTGGAAGTTTTGTATAGTCTTCAATAATACTGTCATCTCCGCCTTGCGATTTTACAATTTCTCTGAATTTTTCAAGTGCTTTTCCGCTTGTAATTAATTCGTCCAAATATTTATAAGCTTCTTCTTTAGAAGTGAACTTTCCTGCTTTTTCAAATGCTGTTTGGCAAAGTGTATAAGTAATTTCTTTTAAATCACTTTCCATATTTCCCTTAAGGAATTCAATAACTTCTTGAATTTCAACAGAGTTGCCAACGGCTCTACCTAAAGGTTGATTCATTGAACTGATTACAGCACAGATATTTCTGTTTAATCGTTTACCAACTTCAACCATAA
>JAZNJP010000087.1:0-2337 GCA_045578125.1 Candidatus Gastranaerophilales bacterium
GCATACAGGGCACCAAATGCCAGAAATGCTTGAAATAGCTTCTATTTTTTGTGTCTTTGATTTATCAAAATTTTCAACAAGCTTTTCAAAAACTAAATCAGTTGCAGAATCTCCAATATTTACAAAATCAAAAAATTCTTGATACGGAAGAGGATTAGACGTGAGCACTGGGCCACCCGCAAAAACAATCGGATGAGATTCATCTCTATCGCGCGCGAAAAGTGGAATATTTAATTTTTCAAGCATTTTAATAACTTGGAAAATATCCATCTCGAAAGACATTGAAAAACCAATCACATCGACATTTTCAAGCATAATTTGCGTTGTTTTAGAATTTGAATAATATCTCTCAACGTAGACATCTTCCATCAAATCGATTTGTTTAAAAATCGAAAGATAACCAAGTGAAGACATTGCAAAATTTTCTATCGCAGGAAAAGCAAACAAAGCATTGATTTTTGGATTTTTCTTTATTGGTCTATCGTATAAAAATGTTTCCAATTACTTTTCCTCTTGATTAATAGTTTTGATATATAGTTCATCAATTAGAACAATGAACACACTAGCCACAACTGGAGCTAAAATTGCACCCCAAAGCCCTAAAAATTTTGCGCCGACTAAAAGAGAGATAATAACAACTAATGGATTAATATCCATGAATTTACTAAACACTAGCGGACGCAAGAATTGATTTTCAACAACTTGAGAAATTGCAAATATGACAAGAACACCAATGCAATAAGGAATTCCATATGAAATACTTGTAATTATTGCAAGCGCAATTGCAAGGGCTGGCCCAAGAACTGGAATTAAATCAAATGCAAAAGCAATAAAACCAAGCATTAGTGCATGTTTATGCCCCATCAAAAGGAGTCCTAATCCAAGAAAAACACCGACAAAAATCATTGATACAAGTTGAGCAAAAACATATCCACCCACTTTATGAGTGACAGAATCAATAATATCGCGCGCTTTGTCTTTTAAATTTTGTGGAAATAGTTTTAAAAAACCTTTTTTAAGGGTTTCGTAATCTACGCAAATATAAAATGTCATAATTGCAATTGCAATCATACCAGCAGTTGAGCTCGCAACCGCACCTGTTGCAGAGATTGTTTTTTCAACAATAGTGCTAGACAAAGTATTGAGCATATCAGGCAAATGCGCAGGTTCAAAAATCCCTGCTAAAGAATAGCCAAAAATTTTAAAATTCGCCGCTTTTTGTAACAGTTCCATATAATGAGGCAAATTCTTAACTAAAACTGCAAATTGCTCAAGCGTAAACACCGCTAACGGGATGAATACAAGAAAAATACCCAAAATTAACGCCACCATAATAAGCCCGCTTGCTGCTGCACGAGGCATTCTTTTCTCAAGTTTATTAACAAGTGGAAGAAGAGTTGAAGCCAAAACGAACGATGCGAAAATCATAAGTGCAATGTCTGTAATTTTTGATAAGAAATAGATAAAAATACAGAGCATAACAGTGAATACAATGTTTTTAAAAGTGAAATATTCATTAATTTGCATGAGTTACTTATCCCTCTTTTTTATGGTAAATTTATTATAATACAAAACTACTTGGAGTGTATATAGTAAATGAAGACAATAAACCAGTTTATAAAACCCAAAACAACAAAAAGAAATTCAGAAGGAGTTCTTGAAATAGGCGGTTGCAGCTGTTTAGAGCTTGCTGAAAAATACGGAACACCATTATATGTTATGTGTAAAGAAACTCTTGTTGATATGGCGCAAAGTTTCAAAAAAGCTTTTAAAAATTATCCGAATTTTCAACCAACTTACGCTTCAAAAGCCTTAATGACAAAAAAAATAGCCGAAATTCTACATTCTGAAGGGTTTGGCTTTGATGCGGTTTCGGGTGGCGAAATCTATACCTTGCACAAAGCAGGTGTTGATATGAGCCGCACTACATTTAATGGAAACAATAAAACTCAAGATGAAATCAAACTCGCGCTTGAAGTTGGAATTGGACACTTTAGCATTGATAATTTTTCTGAAATTGAAGATTTAGCCTCAGCACTTCAAAACACTGATAAAATTCAACACGTGCACTTAAGAATTACCCCAGGAATTGAATGTCATACGCATGAATATATTCAGACAGGACATCTTGATTCTAAATTTGGTTTCGATTTGAGCCAAACAGATTCTGCTGTTAAAGAAATCCTAAAACATAAAAACCTTGAATTAAAAGGGCTTCATGCACATATTGGCTCACAAATTTTTGAAACAAAAGTTTTTGAAGATGAAATAGAAGTTTTAATTAAAGAACTTGTCAGGTTAAACGAAAAATTTGGCTTAAATTTAGATGAAATAAAC
>JAZNJP010000088.1:0-21240 GCA_045578125.1 Candidatus Gastranaerophilales bacterium
GATAAATATCCATTTACAAATACACAAGATGTATTATTGAAAATAACTGTAACAGATAATTACTCACAACCAGAAAATTGTGAAATTGCAATTTTTACACCACTATATGGCTCAATCAACCAAGAAAAATGGGGCATTCAAGAACTTCCAAATTCAGAGCTTAGAATGAATATGGGACACACTCAACACATATTCAAACTCAAAACTTGCAAACTTCCACATGCTAAAAATGTGAATGTATTTTTTGTTGATAACCCAAAATATTTTTCTTGTTTTGATTGCGTTTACCCTCAATGGGTTGATGAAATTTATGAAGCACAAAGATATGTTGCATTCTCTCTTGCAACCCTAGAATATGCGAAATTATTAAACTTCCAACCTGACATTTTACATGCGAATGATTGGCACACTGCAATGCTTCCAATTTACATCCGCTCAAATTATCAAAACGATGAATTTTATAGAAATACAAAAACAGCATTTTCAATTCATAACCTTGCATATCAAGGCTCAGTTGATAAAAGCATTATAGATTTTGCAAATATGCGCTGGGATAATGTTTATAACGATGGTTGTGTTGAGCACTACGGAAGAGTTAATTGGGTTAAAGGTGCACTTCAATGGGTAGATAAAATTTTTGCGGTTTCTCCTCGCTACGCACAAGAAATTTTAGGTGGCGAATTCGGCGAAGGTATGGACTACACTCTAAGAGGTCAAACACATAAAATTGCGGGCATTTTAAACGGCACAAAATACCCTGAAAAAGATTTTGACCCAAGCGAAAAAGCAAAACATAAAGAAAAAATCCAAGAAATTTTCGGACTTCCAAAAAACCCTCATAGACCTCTTGTTGCAATGATTTCGAGACTTGTTTATCAAAAAGGTTTAGACTTGGTTGATTTTGCAAAATTTGAACTAATGAACTTACCTTGCGATTTTGTTTTCTTGGGAACAGGCGAATTTGGTTATGAAAGGATGCTTATCTGGAGCTCAAATAATTCAGCAAATATGCGTGCTTGGATTGATTTCAAAGCAGATTTAAGTGAAGAAATTTATAAAGCTTCAGACTTTTTCTTGATGCCATCTTTGTTTGAACCATGCGGAATTTCGCAAATGGTTGCAATGAAATATGGCTCAATTCCAATTGTCAGAGCTGTTGGCGGGCTAGATGACACAATTATTGCCTACAAAAACGAAAAAGCAAACGGTTTTAAATTCTTAAGTTATGACGCCCAAAGTATGGTAAATGAAATTAAAAATGCAATTTGGACATATTACGATAGAAAAGACGATATGAAACTGCTCATCAAAAATGCAATCAACACAAAATTCACTTGGGAAGCGAGTGCTAAGCAATATAGAGCAGAATATGACAAAATTTTAAATGTTTAATGTATAATACCTTAATAAGGAAGAGGAATTAAGAGATAATGTTGAAGAAATTTTTTGCATTTTTTGCACAACCACAAGAAATTCCAGTGAACAAAACACCGGAAGAAGTAAACAAAATGTACCCAGAGCTTAGAAGAAACATCTTCTTCTCATGCTTTATTGGTTATACAATTTTTTATTTATGCAAGAAAAATATTGCCGTTGCCTTGCCTGGCTTGAGCGCAGAATTTGGCTACACAAACACTGAACTTGGCTTATTAGGCAGTTCTTTATATTTAACTTATGGTATTGGTAAATTTGTAAACGGTGTTATCGCAGATGGCTCTGACGTTAGAAAATTTTTCCCAACTGCATTAATTATGACTGCAATTGCAAACTTATGTTTTGCACTTTCTGCAGTGTTTATTACACCAGGTGAAGTTTCTTTCTTTGGGCTCCCAACAAATACTATTTTATTATGGCTGTTTGTATTTTTCTGGGGTGCAAGCGGTTGGTTCCAATCAGCAGGTTTCCCTGCAGTTGCAAAAAGTTTAACTTATTGGTTCTCAAATTCTGAACGTGGAACAAAATGGGCGCTATGGTCTTGTTCTCACCAAGTGGGTACTTTCTTAAGTGTTATTATTTCAGGATATTTAGTGGCACATTTTGGCTGGAGAATGGCTTTTTATATACCCGCAACAATTGCAATCATAGCTGCAATTTGCTTATATAGAACCCTAAAAGACAAACCGCAATCTTTGGGTTTACCTGATGTTGAAACTTACAGAGGCGAAGTTAGCGCTAAAAAAGATGACGCTGTCGAAGAAGATACAAGAAGTTATCTAGAAGTATTCAAAGAAAATATTTTATTCAATAAAACAATTTGGTTACTTGCAATTGCTTACATATTTGTTTATGTTATCAGATTTGGTGTGGAAGACTGGATAATTAAATATTTATCTGAAGTAAAAAATAACCCTATTGAACTAGCTTCTCTAAAACTTAGTTCGCTGCCTTTAGCAGGTATTTTAGGCACAGTTTATGCTGGCGTTATATCTGATAAAATATTTAAAGGCAGACGCGCACCAGTAAACATTATTTATTTAGTTGGTGTGGCGGTTTGTTTGATATTGTTCAAATTTAATACAACAAGCGCTATAGATTTCATTCTCATTGGGCTTATTGGCGCATTCACATATGGCCCTCAAATGATGATTGGTGGACTTTGTGCAGTTGAGAGCAGTTCCAAAAAAGTAGCATCTGCTGCGACTGGTTTCACAGGAACATTTGGCTATGTGGGCGCAGTTTTATCAGCAACAGGTACAGGCTTTATGGTTGATAAATTCGGTTGGAATGGCGCAGTTTGCTTCTGGACAGCTTCAGCTATCATCTGTATTCTAATTTGCATACCACTCGCAATTCATGAATATAAAGGCAAAAAATAAAATAAAATAAAATAAATTTTAATTATCCTGCAAGATTATACATTTTGCAGGATAATTTTTTCAAATTCATCAAGTAGGTTTTCTTGTGGAACTTTTTTCACAAGTTCACCGTGCATAAAAATATAACCTTCACCAATAGCTCCCGCTATTCCAAAATCAGCATGGCGTGCTTCATTTGGACCATTCACAGGGCAGCCCATGGTTGCAATTGTTATATTTTTATCTAGATTTTTAAACCTTTGCTCAACTTGTTTTGCAAGCCCAATAAGGTCAATTTGGCATCTTCCGCAAGTAGGGCATGATATAAAATTAACTCCATTTTGCCTTAAACCTAATGCTCTCAAAATATCGTAACCCACGCGCACTTCTTCAATTGGGTTTTCTGTAAGTGAAACTCTAATTGTATCACCTATTCCTTGAGATAATAACGCACCAATTCCTATTGCAGATTTAATTGTGCCACCTTGAAGGGTTCCAGATTCCGTGACCCCTATATGAAGAGGGTAAGGTATCATATTATAAATCATTCTGTATGCATCAATTGTCGTTTGTACGTCAGATGATTTAAGGGAAACTTTGATTAAATCAAAATCCTCGTCTTCTAAAATTTTTATGTGATTCATAGCACTTTCCACCATTTTTTCATGGAGCGGAGCACTTTTTTCATATAAATATTTTTCTAAAGAACCAGCGTTTATTCCAATTCTAATTGGAACATTATTTTTCTTTGCAAGTTTCACAACTGCCCTAACATGCTCTCTCCCGCCAATGTTCCCTGGGTTTAAGCGAAGTGCATCAACTCCACCCTCTAAGCATTTGAGAGCTAGTCTATAATCGAAATGAATGTCTGCCACAATTGGAATTGGCGATTTCTTTTTAATATCTTTTATGCATTCTGCGCATTTTTTATTTAAAACTGCAAGCCTTATGATTTCACAACCCGCATTTGCAAGTTCATTAATTTGCACCAAAGTGCCTTCGATGTCATCTGTTTTTGTGTTTGTCATAGACTGAACTGAAACAGCAGCACCTGCCCCAATTTTTACATCGCCAATTTTGATTTGTTTCTTTTCCATGCTATTATTATGGCATGAAAATAGGAATTATATCAGATATACACGGAAATTCTTTAGCACTTAATGCTGTACTTGAAGATTTTAAAAAAAAAGGTGTTGAGAAAGTTTTTTGTCTTGGTGACCTTGCAATGGCAGGTTATGACCCAAACTACACAATTGAAACAATTAAAAATCTTCCAAACTTAGAAATTATTCAAGGCAACACTGATAAAATGATTGTTGAATTTGACCCTGAAATTATAAACAGAGTTAAAGATATCCCACATGGCGCTTGTATGGCACATGCACTCATTGATGACATTAAAATCATCAAAAAAGAAAATGTAGAATATTTAGCATCATTACCAGAAACAAAAGAAATTGAAATTGATGGAATAAAAATGTGTTTATGCCACGGAACTCCAAGAAGACAAAATGAAAATATGTTCCCAGATACTCCTGTGGACACGGTTGAAGAAATGGTGGCTACAACTAATGCAAATTTGATTTTCAATGGGCATACACACCTTCCTTGCGGTTTTCAGCTAAATTCAAATAAAACAGTTGTGAATGTTGGTAGTGTTGGCAGACCAATGCAAGAAGATAAAAGACCTGTTTATGTTCTTCTTGAAACATTTAGCGAAGGTAAGTTCCAACTTACTCACCACTTTGTGCAATACGATAACAAAAAAGCTTATGATAAAATTATCGAGCGCAAGTTCCCAGAATGCGATGAACTTGCAAATATGTTAATAAGGACAAAATAATATGGCAGATGTTCAAAGTTTACACCAAAAAGCAAGCACAGCGCTAATGGATGAAAAATTCGATGTTGCTGAAAATTTATACTTGCAAATTATAGAAATTGCACCATATGATGAAATTGCTCATCAACAATTAATGGAAATATACGAAAATACTAACAGGGAAAAATATTATCTCTCAAGAGCAAATTTCAACATTGTTCAACAAAAGCTTGAACACGCCATAAATGACTGCAAAAAAGCAATAAATGAAAACCAAGAGTCAATTGTTGCTTATATTAAGCTTGCAAGGCTATATACAACAACCGCCAAAAACCTAAAAGCAATTGACACATACACAAGAATTTTAGATTTAGACGAAAAAAATATTCAAGCATATAAAGAACTTGCTGAATTATATGTCCTTGAAGGAACAGAAGAAAGTGCCGTAAATGTTCTAAAACAAGCGCTAAAATATGCAAGCAACAAAGACGCAGAAGAAATCAATAACGCACTTGCAAAAGTTTATTATAAACTTTCAGACTATGAAAGTGCGCTTGAAGTTGTGCTTGATAGAAATTTAAAAATTAAAATTTTAATTGAAGCTGAAAAGCTAGAGGAGGCTGAAGAACTAATCAGCACAATTAATGAAAATCACCTAAAAAATGACGATAGAGCAGAATATTACGTGCTTTCCGCGCAATTTTTCTACACTAAAAAAGAATTCAATAAAGCACTTGAATTTGTTTCAAAATATGTTGAAATTAAAGGAAATGATCCTGTTTCATATCAGATGAAAGCTCTTATTTATGATGAAGAAGGAGATAATTTCAAATCCTCTTACAATTGGGGTTATTGTAGAAAAGCCCAAGGGAAACTTGAAGAAGCAATTATCGAATTTAATGACGCACATAGAGAAAACCCAAAAGATAAAAACACAATAATTGAACTTGCAAACCTATATCTTCAAACAGGAGACAAATACACAGCAATTGACTTTTGGCAAAAAGATTATGAACTAGATGGAAATGATTACGCAAAAGATAAACTTGCAAATTTCTACTACGAACAAGGTGATTACACAATGGCTGCAAAATATGGAAAAGCAAAAGAAAAACCGCAAAATGCAACCCAAAAAGAATACTCTAATTCAGAAATCGAAGATGAAGGCTTGATAAATAAAATTATTTCTTTCTTTTCAAAAAAATAGTTTATAGATAAAAGATTTCAGCAAAAAAGCGCACAACGTGCGCTTTTTTGCTTCAATATAATCTTGATTATTTTTTCTTTAATGCAGTTTTAACAAGCCCTACAAACAATGGGTGCGGAGTTTCTGGGCGAGATTTAAACTCTGGGTGATATTGGCAAGCAACAAACCAGTCGCATTGAGGATATTCAATAGTATCAACGAGTCTCCCATCTGTTGTTGTACCAGAAATTACAAGCCCTGCGTTTTCAAGCGTTTCCCTGTAATCATTATTTAATTCATAGCGATGTCTATGACGTTCTGAAATTGTATCCGCTCCGTATGCTTTTTTAATTTTTGTTCCTGCCTTTAACGCAGTATCCCAAGCGCCGAGTCTTAACATGCTGTTTTGTCCAACAATTGATTTAAAATCTTCCATAAGGCTGATTACAGGGTGTGGAGTTTGTCTTTCAAATTCTGAACTATTAGCACATTCAAGACCTGCTACATTTCTTGCAAATTCAACAATTGCACATTGGAAACCAAGTGAAATACCAAGGAATGGGATATTGTTTTCTCTTGCATATTTCAAGATATTAATTTTACCTTCAATTCCTTTTGCGCCATCAACACCAGGGATAACTATTGCTTCAACACCAGATAGTCTTTCTTTAACTTTTTCTTCGTCTTTACAGTATTCTGAAGCAATCCATTTAATTTGAATTTTAGCACTTTGCTCAAAACCAGCATGCTTTAGTGATTCAACAACGGATAGATACGCGTCATTTAATTCATCGCATTCACCAATAATACCTACATTCAATGTTTTTGTTGGATTTTTTGCTGATTCCACAATTTTTTCCCAACTTGCAAGATCTGGTTTTTTATTCGGCATGTTTAATTTTTTCAAAATGACATTCGCCAGCCCTTGCTCTTCAAGTGCTAGTGGAACTTCATAAATTGTTGCCATATCAACACATTCAACAACACAATCTTTTGGAACAGAGCAGAAGAGTGCAAGTTTGTCTTTTTCTTCTTTTGGAATTGCTTTTGATGTTCTGCAAACCAAAATTTCAGGCTGAATACCAAAACCACGGAGAGTATTTACACTGTGTTGAGATGGCTTTGTTTTAAGTTCACCTGATGTTTGCAAGAACGGAAGCAAGGTGACATGAATTGAAAGTGTTTTATCATAACCTTCTTCAGCTCTAAATTGCCTAATTGCTTCGATATGAGGCAAACTTTCAATGTCGCCTACTGTACCACCAATTTCAGTAATTAAAAAGTCGGGCTTAAATTGTTTTGCGGCTCTTTGAATACCTGCTTTGATTTCGTTTGTAATATGTGGAACAACTTGAACTGTTCCACCATTATATTCTCCTCTTCTTTCTTTGTTGATAACATTTGAATAAATGCTACCAGCTGGAAAAGAATTAATTTTGCTTAAAGATGTACCTGTAAATCTTTCATAGTGCCCAAGGTCAAGGTCGGCTTCACCACCATCGTCTGTCACAAACACTTCGCCATGTTGGAATGGACTCATTGTGCCTGGGTCAACGTTTAAATATGGATCTAATTTTTGGTTTGCAACACTAAACCCTCTTGCACGAAGTAACTTACCTAAAGAGGCGGCAACTATTCCCTTTCCTAGAGAGCTAACTACACCGCCTGTAATAAAAATATATTTTGTCATCTCCTCAACCCTTCGCTTAACCACTTATCTTTGGAACCTTGAAGAAGTCACCCTCTCTTTCAGGAGCATTGCTCATAAGCTCCTCTCTGGTTTGTTCGTATATCTCGACATCTTCTCTCATTACATTTGAAAATTCAACAGCATGACTCATAGGTTTAACATCTGTTATGTCAACTTCGTTCATCGCGTTAACATAGCCCAAAACGTCACCTAATTGTTTTGAAAATTTAACCTTCTCTTCTTCAGTTAATTCAAGTCTTGCAAGCTTTGCAACATGCTCAACATCTTTTATTTCGATCATAAAATCTATACCTCTTTTCAAAGGTATTTTACAAAAAAGGAAGCAATAACACAAGAAAAAATATTAAAAATTAAATTATTTTTTTATTGCCGTCAACAAAATTTCTGATGGTGCCGAGTTTTTCTTTAACAAAACAATCCGCAATTGTTTGCTTATAAATGCGGTTTAGAGAACTTTTGATATACAGCTCAGAGTTATCAACAGCTCTTCTTTTAGTAAAAATACTTGAGCCGTTTAACCCTAAATTTATAGATGAACCTATGCTATTAACTCTGAACATATCCTCTTGCCGTGCTTAACTCACTGGTACTTACATACCTTATATATAATATAAAAAAATTAAAAAACAACATTTGCCTAGAGGATAAAAAATTGTAACATGTCTTAACCAAAAAAAAGGTTCACATGTTTGAACCATGCTCATATTTTTTGATATGATTACTCATAAGTTGATTATCTAAGGTGAGGAGAAAAAGGTGAATTTTACAATGGACGAAACAACTAAGTTAGAACTTACTGAAAATGCTGTAAAAGTTCTTGAAAAAAGGTATTTAAAAAGAGATAAAGACGGCAATGTGACAGAAACTCCACATGATTTATTTTTACGTGTAGCTTCAACTATTGCTCGCGCAGATAAAGCATTTGGTGCAAGCGATGAAGAAATTGAAAAAACAACAACAGAATTTTACAATTTCATTGCAAATAAATATTTCATGCCAAACTCTCCAACCCTTATGAACGCAGGCAGAGAACTTGGTCAATTGAGCGCATGTTTTGTATTACCTGTTGAAGATAGCTTGGAAGGTATTTTTGAAACAATTAAAAATACAGCCCTAATTCATAAATCGGGTGGCGGAACAGGTTTTTCATTCTCAAGACTACGTCCTAAAAATGATGTTGTAAGATCAACAATGGGCGTTTCTTCAGGTCCTGTAAGTTTTATGGAAGTATTCAATGCTGCAACTGAAGCAGTTAAACAAGGTGGCACAAGAAGAGGTGCTAACATGGGTATCTTAAGAATTGACCATCCAGATATCCTTGATTTTATTCACTGCAAAGATGACATTACAAAACTACAAAACTTTAACATTTCAGTTGCCATCACAAATAAATTTATGGACGCAGTGAAAAAAGGTGAAGACTATGATTTAGTTCACCCAAAAACAAAAGAAGTTGTTAAAAGATTAAACGCAAGAGAAATCTTCGATAAAATCGTTACAGGCGCTTGGCAAACAGGCGAACCTGGGGTTATTTTCATCGACAATATGAACTATGACAACCCAACACCACAAATTGGTGAAATTGAATCAACTAATCCATGCGGTGAAGTTCCACTTCTTCCATTTGAAGCATGTAACCTTGGTTCAATCAACCTTGCAAAAATGATTAAAAGAAATCAAATTGGCGGGCTTGATATTGATTGGGAACTACTCGAAAAAACAACAAAATCAGCAATCCACTTCTTGGATAACGTAATTGTTTGCAACAACTACCCACTTCCACAAATCGAAAAAATGGTTCAAGATAACCGTAAAATTGGTCTTGGTGTAATGGGTTGGGCAGATATGCTTATGACCCTTGGTATTTCATATAAAAGCGAACAAGGTATTGAACTTGCTTCAAAAATTATGGAGTTTATTGATTACCAATCTAAAGTTGAATCAATCCGCTTAAGTGAATTAAGAGGTAAATTTGCAAACTTTGAAGGTTCAATTTACTCTCAAGAAAACTATCTATACAACAAATACAGAGGTAAATCTGCAGGAATTATTTCTGATGATATGTGGAAAGCACTTGATGAAAAAATTGCAAGAGTTGGTATTAGAAACGCAACTACAACTTGTATCGCGCCAACAGGCACAATCTCGATGATTGCTGGTTGCTCAGGCGGTGTTGAACCATTATTCTCTCTCGTATTTATGCGTGACATTATGGACGGCACAAAACTTCTTGAAGTTAACCCAATTTTTGAAAACTATGCAAAAACACATAACTTCTATTCAAAAGAACTTATGGAGCAAATTGCAACCGATGGTACAATTGCTCACATCGAAGGCTTATCAGATAATATTAAAAACACATTTGCAACAGCTCACGATGTAACACCTGAATACCACGTAAAAATGCAAGCTGCATTCCAACTTCACACAGACAATGCTGTTTCAAAAACAGTAAACTTTGAAGAACATGCAACTAAAGAAGACATTGCAAATGCTTATGTTTTAGGTTACGAAGCAGGTCTTAAAGGTTTAACCGTATATAGAAATAACTCAAGACTTGCTCAACCAATGAACTTAGAAAAGAAAAAAGAAGAACCAAAAGTTGAAGAAACTAAAGTAGAAACTGTTAAAGACGATTTTGAATTTGAAGTAAAAATCGAAAAGAAAGTTTGCCCAGAATGCGGCAATACTATCGAAATGGCAGAAGGTTGCTTTATTTGTCTAAACTGTGGTTACTCAGGTTGCAGCTAGAAAATGTATCTACATTATCTAAAATTAAAAAATCGTTTAGCAAGCTTTGTTTCATCAAGAATAGCAAAGCTTGCTTTAGATACTAAAATAACCCCAAAAGAATTGAAAATGACACTTGATAACAAGTGTTTAGTGCTTGTTTCAAATCCTATGGATGAAGCAATAGGACTTGCAGGATTAATGCTTACATACCCTAAAAACTTTGAAATTCTTTTGATGACAACAGGTTACACTGACGAAGGCACAATTGGTGGTATTGCTTCCCATGTTGCAATTTCAGATGAAATTAAATTTGCAATGGAAACCCTTCGCCCGCTTGGTTATAAAATATTCGACATTCCAGCAGGTGCCATCCACAAAGCACAAAGAATATTTGAGAAAATAAATATTTCTGAAATTGATTATTTGTTCTTACCAAATATATTTAGCAGAAACCCAGATGACATTGCGCTTTTGGATAATGTTGCAAGGCTTCTTGAAGAAACAGAAATTAAAAAGAATTTAAAAATCGTATTCTTTGAAGTAAATTCAACGCTAATTGCACCAAATTATTATTTTGATATAACCTCAAAATTAAAACTCAAAGGCGATTTGATTAATGCTTACAAAACAAGAACTTCAAACAAAAAATGGTTTGAAATTATTGAAGGCTTAAACCGCTTTAGAGGCTATCAAATGGGCTGCAATTACGCTGAAGCATTTACTATTTTAACGGTTGAAGATTTCCTCAAACTTGTTAAGTAAAATATTTTTTGCCTATAAGCTCATCTGGCATAAATTCTTGATAAACATCAGGATTATCGTGCGTGTAAATATATCCTATCCCTGCACCATATTTTGAAGCGTCTTTATAGTGTGCATCTCTTAGGTGCTTTGGCGGTAGATAATCAAGACCCGATTTAATGTCTGCCATGGCGCTATCAATTGCCCTAATTGCTCTGTTTGATTTCTTCGCTCTTGCGACAAATTCAACCGCCTCAGCAAGTGCTATTCGACACTCCGGCATACCAAGCTCAAGCACCGCACGATATGCAGCATCTGCTACTAAAATCGCCCTAAAATCAGCACAACCAACATCTTCTGCTGCAACCACCATCAATCTTCTTGCAACAAATCTTGGATCTTCGCCAGAGAGTAGCATTTTTGCCATGTAATAAATTGCGGCGTCTGGGTTTGAGCCACGAAGGCTTTTTTGGAACGCGCTTGCAAGGTCATAGTGTGTGTCCACAGAATATTTTGGTGTCTTTTTTTGCGTTAACTGCTCAACTAAATCAACTGTTATTTTTTTATCACGCGATATTGCAAAATAACTCTCTTCTAAAACATTTAAAGCATAACGAGCATCACCACCAGAGAGCATTATAATACTTTCTTTTGCCTCATCTTCAAGCGTCACATCATTTGGAAAAGTTTTCGTTAAATAATTAAAACCATTATCTAGAATTTTTCCCATAGCGTCTGCGCTTAATCCATTCATCATAACAACTCTGCATCTTGAAATAAGAGCAGGATTAACTTGGAATGACGGATTTTCAGTGGTTGAGCCTATAAGGTGAAAAGTTCCATTTTCAATGTGTGGCAAAAGTGCGTCTTGCTGAGTTTTTGAGTATCTATGAATTTCATCAATAAATAAAATTGTTTGTCTACCACTTCTTAAACTCTCACGAGCAGATTCAACTGCTTCTTTAACCTCTTTAACGCCAGATGTTACGGCAGAAAGTTCAATAAAATCTGCATTATGGAACTTTGCAACAAGGCGAGCAAATGTTGTTTTGCCGCAACCTGGAGGGCCATAAAAGATAAAAGAGAACAATCTTTTCGACATAAGCAGGTTATAAATTGGCGAACCAACACCCACAACGCCCTCTTGCCCTAAAAACTCTTCTAATGTTTTAGGTCTTAAAATTTCAGCAAGCGGTGCTTGTCTATTATTTTCTTCTAGGCTATCAAACAAGTTCATTGTATAATTGTAGCATGATTAAAAAAGTTTTTTTAATTGTTTCAATAATTTTAGTGTTAGTGTTTGGTGTGAGCACATTGCGCTCTCAAAAAGATGAAAACGAATTTGTTTTTTGGACAATTCAGCTAAAAGGTGTTGCAGATGAAATTATTGAAAAAAATATAAAAGCATTTGAGGCAAAGCACCCTGAAATTAAAGTTGTTTGGATAGATATTCCAATTGCTGAAACTCAAAAAAGAATTTTAGCATCAACTCTATCTTCAACCCCGCCTGATTTAGTGAACCTTAACCCTGAATTTTCATACCTTCTTGCTCGTCACGGCGCAGTTGAATATTTTAGAGAAGTTGACACAGAAAATTTTAATAAAAATTTGCAGAATATTTTAAGGTTTGAAGGCAAGGCATTCGCTATCCCATTTTATGCAACTTCGCCTGTTACTTTATATAACAGAGAAATTTATAACAAATGTGGTATTAAAAATCCTCCTAAAACATACAATGAATTGCTTTTAATATCTGAGAAAATAAATAAATGTGCTAAAGCTGATGTGCTTTCAATCAACTTAAACGAAGGCGAAGTTTTCCCAAAAATTTTAAACAAATATGAAATTTATGACGCAAAAAGCCTAAAAGAAAAAGGTAAAAAACCTTATGAAACATTCAAAACACTTTATTCTAAGGGCTTTATCTCAAAAGAATGTCTTACAATGAATCATAGGGAAGTGCTCGAAAAATATATGGCAGAAAATGCTCTAACCGTTGTTGTTGGCACAAATTTCATAAAATCAGTTCAAGAAAACGCTCTTGACGTATATAACAAAAGTGCAGTCTCAGAACAACTTACGGGCACAAGCGGAAAATATGATGTTTCTCTTATGAACCTTCTTATTCCAAAAAAAGCAAAACATAAAGAGATTGCAAGAGAATTTGCATTGATGTTAACAGATAAAGAAAGTCAGCTAGCACTTGCAATGAAAACAAATGTACTTCCTGCAAATAAATATGCTCTTGAAGATAATTATTTTAAAACAACAAAAAAGGCAGACCCGCTTGAAGTTGCAAGAATAATTAGCGCAAGACAATTAAATAATTTGATTGAAAAAGAATTTTCACCGCTCAACAAAAAAGAAATTAATGATATGATTAATAAATCAATTGAAAGTTATCTAATCTTAAATGAGGATACAAACTCTGCAATTGATAAAATAAAAGAAGAATTGGAAGAAATTTAAGGAGAAATATGAGCTACGTTGGATTTTTTGTAATTTTGCTTACTGCATATTTAATGTCTAACAACAAAAGGAAAATTAACTTAAAAACAGTGCTTGTTGGGCTTTGGTTGCAAATTTTGCTTGGTGTCTTTATCTTAAAAGTTCCTTTTGGGCAAGCAATGTTTCGTGAACTTGGCAAAGTTATAGAAAAAATCCTTCAATTCTCCTTAGAGGGCGGGAACTTTGTTTTTGGTTTCCTCACAAACAACCCTCAAAAATTAAATGAAGTGTTTGGCGGTGGTGCTTTTGTTTTTGCACTACAACTCATCGCAACTTTCGTATTTGTAATGATGCTAGTAAACATTCTTTACTATTATGGGATTATGCAAAGAACAGTTGCTTTCTTGGGCAAAATTATGAATAAATTACTTGATATATCTGGTGCTGAGGCACTTTCAAACGTGGCAAGCCCATTTGTTGGTCAAGTTAGCGCGCAAATGATGATTAAACAATATCTTCCAAATCTTACAAAAAGTGAAATTTTAACTTCAATGTCAGGCTCTATGGCGTGTATTTCAGTAGGCGTTATGGCAATATACGCTGGTATGGGAATTCCTGCGGATTATCTTCTTGCAGCTTCAATTATGGCAATTCCAGGGGGCATTGTAGTTGCAAAAATTGTTTACCCAGAAACTGAAACACCAGAAACTATGAAAGATGTTCAAGTTGATAGAAAAAAAACAAGCGTAAATGTGATAGACGCTATTGCAAAAGGTGCAGCTGAAGGCATGAAAGTATCTTTAAATGTTATTGCAATGTTGATCGCTCTTGTTGCACTTATTGCTATGATTGACTTTTTCTTAAATAAAATCGGTTTATTCTTATTTAACACTTGTCATTTAAACTTAGCAGGAATTGGAATTGACCTAACTCACCTGTCTCTCAAAATGCTTGTTGGTAAAGTGTTTGCAGTGTTTGCTTGGTTTATGGGCGTTGTTTGGTCTCAAGCAGATATTGTTGGACAATTAATGGGAACAAAGCTTATCTTGAACGAAACAATTGGCTATATGGATTTAATTGCCGTTAAAGATATGATTTCAGATAAAAGTTTCATTATTGCAACTTTTGCCCTTTGCGGTTTTGCAAACTTCGGTTCAGTTGCAATGCAAATTGGCGGTATCGGAGAAATTGCGCCAAACATTAGAAAGAAACTTTCAAAACTTGGAATTAAAGCGCTTATCTGCGGTACGCTTGCTTCATATCTTTCAGCATGTATTGCAGGAGTTTTACTTTCTTAATAAAAACTTTATCCTCAAACAAGTGCTTTTATGATAAAATTCACACATTGAGATATTTAGGAGATTAAGATGAGTAATTACATCAATGAAGTACTTGAAAAAGTAAGCAAAACAAACGCAGGCGAACCAGAGTTTAACCAAGCAGTTAAAGAGGTTTTATCAACTCTTAAACCTGTTATAGATGCACACGAAGAAACATACAGAAAAGAAGCGTTACTTGAAAGACTTTGTGAACCTGAAAGAATTATCGTTTTCAGAGTTCCTTGGGTTGATGACTGTGGTCAAGTTCAAGTAAATAGAGGGTTCAGAGTTCAATTTAATGGCGTTATTGGGCCATACAAAGGCGGGCTTCGTTTCCACCCATCGGTAAACCAAAGTATTATGAAATTTTTAGCATTTGAACAATGCTTCAAAAACTCGCTCACAGGGCTTCCAATGGGTGGTGCTAAAGGTGGCTCGGATTTTGACCCTAAAGGAAAATCTGACAACGAAATTATGCGCTTCTGCCAAAGCTTTATGACAGAATTATTCCGCCACATTGGTCACAACCTTGACGTACCAGCTGGTGACATAGGCGTTGGCGCAAGAGAAGTTGGTTATATGTTCGGGCAATACAGAAGAATAAGAAACCAATATGAAGCAGGCGTACTTACAGGCAAAGGCTTATCTTATGGCGGTTCACTTGCTCGCCCTGAAGCAACAGGCTTTGGACTTATTTACTTTATGAGAGAAATGCTAAAGGAAAACAATAGCACGCTTGAAGGCAAAACTGTAATTATTTCAGGCAGCGGGAACGTTGCAACATACGCTGCGGTTAAAGCCACAGAATATGGTGCAAAAGTTGTTGCAATGAGCGATTCAAACGGATGTATATACGATAAAAACGGTATTGATATTAAAGCAATTAAACAAATTAAAGAGGTTGAAAGAAAAAGAATTAAAGAATATAAAAATATTCACCCAGAAGCTGAATATATTGAAAATAATGGCGAATATCAAGCAATTTGGAATATTAAAGCAGATATTGCTCTTCCATGTGCAACTCAAAACGATATTACGTTAGATGCCGCTAAAAAACTTGTTGAAAACGGAGTTTTTGCAATTGGCGAAGGTGCGAATATGCCAACAACAAATGAAGCGATTGCATACTTATTAGAAAACAAAATTCTGCTTGCTCCAGCTAAAGCTGCAAACGCAGGTGGTGTTGCAACATCTGGTCTTGAAATGTGTCAAAACTCAATGAGATTATCTTGGACATTTGACGAAGTAAATTCTAAGCTTGATGCAATTATGACAAACATATTCAAATCTTGCAAAGAGGCAGCCGAGCAATATGGTCTTGGAAATAACTATGTTGCAGGCGCAAACCTAGCCGGATTTATCAAAATCGAACAAGCAATGAGAGCGCAAGGAATTATCTAATTCTAAAATAATTCATAAACAAAAAGCACCGAGAAAAACTCGGTGCTTTTTTAAAATTTAAAGTTAATTATGCTAAACTTTTAGCGCAATTAATGTATTTTTCAATATCTTCGTTTTCTAAAATTTCAGTCGTTGCAACAAGAACGTGTGTTTTGTCAAGTTTTATGCCAGCTAAAATTCCATTTTCTTGCATTTTCGCTAAAAACTCATCGGCTGAAACTTTAGACAATTTCAAAACAAATTCTTGGAAGAAGTTTTCATTTTTAATTTCATAGCCTGCATCTGTTAATTTTTTAGCTAAATTATGTGCATTATCATAAGATTTTTTAGCAACACGCATGAAACCATCTTCGCCAAGCAAGCTCAAATAAACACAAGCAGTAAGTGCACAATGTGCTTGGTTTGAGCAGATGTTGCTTGTTGCTTTTTCACGTCTTATGTGTTGCTCACGAGCAGCTAATGTAAGGCAAAACGCAGGGTTTCCGTCTTTATCAATAGTTTTACCTATAATTCTTCCTGCAAGTTGTCTTTTGTGTGCATCTTTGCAAGCAATAAACCCACCATATGGTCCACCAAAATTCAAAGGCAAACCGCACGAACCAAAATCACCAACAATAAAATCTGCCTCTGGTGGTTCACATAGCGCAAGAGCAAAAATATCAACTGCAACAACAATCAATTCTTTACCAGATTTTGCAGGAATTTCTTCAAGTTCACCAAGGTAATTTGGGAATTGATATAATTTTGCAGAATATTCAGCTTCAGGGTTTTCGCCAATTGCTAATTTAATGTCTTGTGCCCAAAGGTAAGTTTTAATTACTTCTAAATAGTTTGGATTTATGTTTTTATCCACCCAAACAGATGGAATTTTATTAATTCTAACAGAAGCTAAACGCGCCTCAGCACAAGCTGTTGCACCATCATAAACAGAAGAATTTGAAACATCTGCACCACAAATTCTTGCAATATATGTTTGAAATTCATACATCGCTTGAAGTGTGCCTTGCGAAACTTCAGGTTGATATGGAGTGTAAGCAGACAAAAATTCAAAACGAGAAGTTACTGCACTAACTGCAGCAGGAATGTATCTTGAATATGCACCGCCACCCATAAAATTGAGATAATCAACCTTATTAGAGTCTGCCAAAGCTTTTAATTTCTTTGAGGCAGAAAGCTCTGAAATTGGGTCGCTCAAAGGTAAATTTGGCATTTTAGCAACATCTGGAATTACACTGAATAATTCATCGGCCGATTTTATGCCAATAACATCGAGCATTTGAGCTCTGTCATCTTCTGTGTGTGATAAAAAATTTTCCATAACTTATGAAACTGATTCCTTATAATCTTCGTATTCCATAAGACCTATTGAGTCTTCTCCCCAATTTGAGCAATCAACTTTCGCAAGCCAAGAACCCCAGACATCTTCATTTAATTTTTCAGGAGAATTAATTAATTCTTCGTTAACTGCAACGATTTTACCGCCAGCCGGCATATAAATTTCACTTGCAGCTTTTACGCTTTCAACTGTCGCAAAAGTTTCATCCTTTTGAAATTCTGCGCCAACTTCAGGCAATTCAACAAACACAATATCGCCCAATTGCTCAACCGCATAATCAGTTAAACCAATTGTAAACACTTCACCTTCATCTAAAATCCATTCGTGGGATTTTGAACATAAAATTCCTTCTGGTACGTACGCCATCTCTTCTCCTTAATTCTTCACGCTATTCTTCTTTTGCACAAAAGGTTTTTTAACAATTTGGGCTTTATACAACTTATTTCTTACCATAATATCTATATTTATGCCAATAGTTTTGTTAAGAAATATTGAGTTGTCATCAAGATATATGTGTGCAAGCCCGATATTAGTGCCTTTTGAAGGAGCTGGAGCTCCTGAAGTTACAACACCGACTTTGTTACCTTCGTAATATACTTCATATTCGTGGCGAGGGATTGCTTTGTCTATCATCTCAAAACCAACGAGTTTCTTTCTAAGAGGAATAGTGCCTGCAATTTGCCCCATAATAACATCTTTGCCGTTATAGTCTTCCTTTTTATCTTTTGCAACGCTCCAAGTAAGCCCAGCTTCAACTGGTGTTGTGTCTTCATCAATATCATTTCCCCAAAGAGGTAACGCCACTTCCAAGCGCAATGTGTCACGCGCGCCAAGCCCAATTGGCTTAATTCCATATTCAGCGCCTTCTTGAAGTAAAGTTTTCCAAAGTTGAACTGCATATTTATTTTCAACCATCAATTCAAAACCATCTTCTCCAGTGTAGCCTGTTCTAGATAACATCAAATCAATTCCTGCAACAGTTGCAGGTTTAATTGAAAAATATTCAGGTTGCGCACTTTCAGCGCAACCAAGTTTTTCAATGAGCGCCGAGGCATTTGGGCCTTGAAGTGCAAGAAGTGAATAATTATGTGATTCATTTGCAATTTTCACATCGTAATTAAGTGAATTTAGAGTAATCCAATTCACATCAACGTCAATTCTTGAAGCATTCACAATTAAAAGATAATGGTTATCTTTTAATTTATAGATAATAAGGTCGTCTATAATTCCACCTTGTTTATTTGTTAATTGGCAATAAACAGCTTTTGAATCAGTTAATTTTGAAACATCTTGAGGAACTATGCTTTGAAGAAAATCAAGAGCGCCAGAGCCTGTAACATACACTTCTCCCATATGAGAAACATCAAAAAGCCCAAGTGCACTTCTTACGGTGTTATGCTCATCAATAATTCCTGAATATTGAACAGGCATATCCCAACCAGCAAAAGGAACAATTTTTGCCTTCATATTTTCTTGTTCTTCATACAAAAAACTTCTTTTTCCCATATTTTTCTCCTTAACGAGTGTAAATTCTTGGCAGACGCACTTTAAGCCTACAAGTAAGCTCGTAGTTTATTGTGCCCAAAATGTTTGCCCATTCATCAATTGAAAATTCGTTTTCGCCATCTTGACCAAGCAGAGTTACAACTTCACCAACTTCAGCGTTTACATTATCAGGCAAAGCTAACATCATCTGATCCATTGTAATATTTCCAATTTGTTTTATGATGTGCCCTTTAAAACCTGCTGTAATTTTATTAGATAAAGAGCGAGAAACGCCGTCTGCATAACCCAAAGGTATTGTTACAACTTTCATATCTTTATCGGCAACGAATTTGTGCCCATAGCTCACACCTTCACTTTTTTTAATTTCGTGAATATTTGTAATACGTGCCTTCAAACCGATTATTTGTTTTAAATTCTTGCTATGTGCCATAAATTCAGTTTTTGAAAAAGGAGTAAGCCCATATAAAATTATTCCTGCACGAACCATATCGAAATCAAGGTCTTCACGAGTTAAAATTGCACCCGAGTTAGAACAGTGAACAATCAAATCCTCTCTTTCAATTTTGCTAATAATATCTTTAAATTTACGCACCTGTTCTTCAAAAATTTCTTTTTCTTCAACATCTGCAAAATGAGTGAAAACGCCAACAAGCTCAACAAAATTAGATTTTTTAACTAGGTTTATGAAATCAACTGCCCTATCTGCTTGAATACCAATTCTATTCATGCCAGTATCAATTTTTATTTGAACTTTTAATTTTTTACCCGTTTTATCGTAAATTTGGCGAGCCATTTCAAGATGTTCTTCGTTATAAATTGAAATTTGAATATCATTTTTAAGTGCATTTTCATAACCCCAAAAAGGAACAGCACCGAGTACAAGAATTGGGGTTTCAATTTTATTTTTGCGAAGCTCTAAACCTTCATCCAAAGTTGCAACACCAAAATCAGTAATGCCATAGGCAATGAGTGTTGGCGCAAGCATAAGAGAGCCATGGCCATATCCGTCAGCTTTCACGACTGCTAAGATGCGCTTCGATTTAACATGTTTTTTAATTTCTCTTAAATTCTCTTCAAATAAATCAAGATTAATTTCAACCCAAGCGTCTCTTAGTGGGTTTGATAGTGCACTTCTCATCAAGCTTTGCTCCCTTCGGGAAAAGCTTTTTGGATTGCAAAAAGTTTATAGGTATTATATGCGAGCATTGCAATTGTCATAGGCCCAACTCCACCTGGCACAGGGGTTATAAAACTTGCTTTTTCTTTTACATTTTCATAATCAACATCGCCCGTGAGCTTACCGTCTTCGCCTCGAGTTATACCAACATCAATTACAACTGCACCATCTTTCACCATATCAGCTGTAATCAAATGCTTTTTACCTGTTGCGCAAACTAAAATATCAGCATTCAGTGCGTGTTCTTTAAGGTTTTCTGTTTTAGAATGCGCCACTGTAACTGTTGCGTTTTTTGCCATCATCAAGTGTGCAAGAGGTTTACCTACAATATTTGAACGGCCAACAATTGTTACATTTTTACCCGCCAATTGAATGTTATATTCTTCAAGAAGTTTCATAATTCCAAGCGCAGTGCATGGAACAACAGATTCTTTTCCAGTCGCAAGAAGCCCAGCATTATATGGCGTAAAACCATCGACATCTTTCATTGGGCTAATTCCATTTATTAGTGAATGAGAATCAAGATAATCTGGAAGCGGAAGTTGGACGAGAATTGCATTCACATCGTCATTTTGGTTTAATTCTTCAATTTTTTCTGCAATTTCTTCTTGGCTTGTCCCATCTGGAAGATTAATCATTAAAGAATTAAAACCGATTTTCTTCGCCATTTCTTCTTTTTTAGATACATAAACTTTACTTGCGGGATCATCGCCAACTAAAATAACGGCAAGAGTTGGGGCAATATTGTGCTTGAGTTTGATATCCGCAACCATTAATTGCAAAAATCTAAGAATTTCTCCGCTTGCCTTTTTCCCGTCTATAATAACCGCCACGAATACCCCCAATCTTCAAGAAAATTATAACATAATATGACAAATTTGTATAAAATATTTGCAAGCAAAAATTTTTATGGTAGTATTTAGCTATCGGAACTTTGTTCTGGTAGAATGAAGGTTGCGCGCCGGTAGCTCAGCTGGATAGAGCAACTGCCTTCTAAGCAGTAGGTCGAGCGTTCGAATCGCTCCCGGCGTATATTAAAAAAAGAGGCTCTTAAGCCTCTTTTTT
>JAZNJP010000089.1:0-2321 GCA_045578125.1 Candidatus Gastranaerophilales bacterium
ACCCTACCAATTTCAATATCAACATGCACAGGAACAGCTCTTGGTGCAGTTGATTCAGCTCCAACATCAATAATTTTAGCCCCTTCTTCAATCATATCCAAAGCATGTGCCACTGCATCATTTGGGTTAGAATACATACCGCCATCAGAAAAAGAATTCTCTGTCAAGTTTAAAATTCCCATAATAATAGGTGGCACTTTTTTTTCATAATTCACAACCGCTTCAAGGATTTCATCGGCCAGCTTTGACATCGAAAACTGTTGCCTTTTCAATTTATTAGAAATTTCAAGTAGTTCCGTATATGTACCAGATAAAATACAGTCTGTTTTATCAATAGCGGACACAAGCACATCTTTATGCAAGGCGCAATCCGCCCCCAAAGAAAGGGCAGTCTGCTTTAAAATATTTGCCTGAGGCAAACTTAAAGAAAAAATTTTAAGAGAAATAAATCTGTGCTTTTGCACACCCTTCAAGAGATAATCGGCATCAAAACCAATTCGTGCCATCTCATTTACAATATCATCATTATTTATTTTTTTAACTACAAATTGCATTTCTTTATTTTACTAATATAATTTAATAAAGTCACTTATGTAAATTGGAGAAAATTATGACAACTACAGAAATTAAATTTGAAGCATCAGCAAGACCAGAAGGCAAAAACCCACGCCAAACTAGAGCTATGGGACTTCTTCCTGTAACAGTATATGGAAAAGGCATTGAATCAAAATCACTTGTTGTAAATGCACATGACTTCCAAGTTGCAAGAGAAGCAAGAACAGGCGCAACTTGTACATTAGTTATTGACAAAAAAGACGTAAAAGTTGAAATTCAAAACGTTCAAGTAAACTACGCTACAAGCGAAATTCTAAACGTTGAATTTAAAACAGTCTAAATTAAGCACATAACAAGCTTACGACGGTTTTTCTTACGCGTAGTAGTTTGCTTTATAGTAAATTTTTTAAAAGTTCTTGTCATACACAAATAAAGTATTTTTAAAAAATCAAATTTCAATAAATGTAAAAAATGTTACAATATTAAGAATTGTAACATTTTTTCATCTACATGATGTATTTTCTCAGAAAAAAATATAAACTTTTCATGTGGATATCATACGTGTTACGGACGATTTTGTGAACTCACAAGAAGACAAAGATCTTGCGATGTTCATAAAAAATAAAATTCAAACCGATGTATGCGAAGTCAAACTAACTAACAAGGAATATATGGTTAGACATCTTGAACCCCTTAATGACTTTGTGATACATACAACCGCTATGCCTTGCTGTGAGCCTTATAGGCTTTTGGGTTAGGCTATTGAGCGATGTTAAAATATAGTTTATAATTATCAATATATAAATTGAGGATATTTCTTATGCGCAAATATAGAGCATTTACTTTAGGCGAAGTTTTAATTACGCTCGCAATAGTTGGTGTAATTTCAGCAGTAACAATCCCTGCCACCATACAACAATCATCAGAAAAACAATATGCAGCATTAGCAAGAAAAGCAGTATCGACACTCCAAAACGCAATAGATTTGAAAAAAAAATACGTGCCTACAAGACCATCAAGTATAGGCGATGGGCAAAGTAAGATTTTTGCTTGGCTTACAGACGGTGAGCAATATGGTCACGATACGCTCAAAATAGTAAATATAAGCAATGACAAAAAAATAGTTCAAACTCCAGACGGAATGGTGTTCTATCACTGGTACACAGAACCAAATGATAACCCATCAGGCATAGCAGGAACTGTTCATGTTGACTTAAATGGCGCCGAAGGGCCAACAAACACTGTGGCAGCAAACAACAGTTCAACACTATTTAGCCAAGCCGCACAAGACATAAGAGCATACGACGTAATAAGATTGCAAATAAACGAAAAGGGTGAAGTTATTGCAAATACTTGCACTTCAACAACTCAATCATGCGCCAGAGCTGTAAAATATCTAAATTCAAAATAATCTAATTAATTAAATCAGGCCTCCTAGCCCTTGTACGCTCAAGCCTTTCGTTTGCTCTGAATTTTTCAATTTCACCATGGTTTCCGCTAAGCAAAACATCAGGCACTCTCATTCCACGAAATTCGCGTGGTTTCGTATATTGAGCGTGCTCCAGAAGCCCTTGTGAAAAGCTATCATCAAGTGCAGACTCATCTTTTCCTAAAAAACCAGAGATATTGCGAGAAATGCTATCAATTAAAACTAATGCTGGAAGTTCTCCGCCCGTCAAAACATAGTCACCAATAGAAATTTCGCGAGGTTTTAAGCCAAGTCTAATTCTTTCATCAAAACCTTCATAATGACCGCAAATTAGAAC
>JAZNJP010000090.1:0-5358 GCA_045578125.1 Candidatus Gastranaerophilales bacterium
CATCTGATGTTGCAAAACTTTATGTTGAGCAACGCATGGAATTAGGTTTCCCTCTTTTAAAGAAGTAAGGAAAAGCTAGAGAGATGAAAAATAAAATTGATGAATCGAATGTGGTTTCACGTCAAGAATTGGGCGCGATTACAAACTTCTTAAAAAATATTTTCAAATTAAAAAACCCAGACGAACTTGTAAAAAATGCTGAAAAATCAAATTTGAACAAAACATTGGGCGCATTCGACCTTATTGTGCTTGGAGTTGGCGCAATTATTGGCAGTGGTATTTTTACAGTTGTTGGCATTGCAACAGTTGGCGGCCCTGAATCTGTTGGCGCAGGTCCTGCTCTTGTTGTTTCAATGGTGCTTGCTTCAATTGCTTGTATATTTTCTGCCCTTTGTTATAGTGAATTTGCAGCAATGATTCCTGTTGCAGGCTCTGCTTATGTTTACACATTTGCAACAATGGGCGAGATGATGGCATTTGTTATTGGTTGGGTTTTAATGCTTGAATATTTGCTTGGCTATATTGCCGTTGCAAGTGCTTGGACGGGCTATCTTTTTCAATTCTTAAAAGGATTTGAAGCGTATTTGCCTGCTTGGATGGTGAACCAAGATGTTTGGGTTTTTGAAATCGGCAAACTTTTTGGCACTATGCCTATAACACTTAATATTCCAGCAATTATTGCAACAATTATTTTTGGCGCAATTTTGGTTAAAGGAACTCGTGAATCAACAAGAGCGGCAGCTCTTATGGTTGTTATAAAACTTGCAGTAATTTTGATGTTTGTGCTCACAGGCGCTTTCTTTGTTAAGCCTGAAAACTGGACACCTTTTGCACCAAATGGTTTTGAAGGTATCTTTATGGGTGCATTTATAATTTTCTTTGCATACATTGGTTTTGATGCTATTGCAACAGCAGCAGAAGAAACTAAAAACCCTCAAAAGAACTTGCCAATTGGCATTATCGGTTCGCTTCTTGTGTGCACTTTGGTGTATGTTTTAGTGGGTCTTGTGCTAACAGGCGTTGTTCCACTAAATGAAATTGACATTCAAGCACCAGTTGCTCATGCTATGCGCTACATTGGACAAGATTGGGTGGCAGGCTTTATTTCAATCGGTGCGCTCACAGGTCTTACAAGCGTACTTCTTGTTTTAATGCTTGCAGGAACTAGAATTTTATTTGCAATGAGTAGAGATAAACTTCTTCCATCTCCGCTTCAAATCGTGCATCAAAAATTCCAAACACCATATGTGGTTACTATATTATTTGCAACACTTGCAATTTTAGGTTCATTTTTCTTGAACATAAATGTTGCAGCAGAACTTTGCAACTTTGGTACGCTAACTTGCTTTATGATAGTTTGCCTTGCGGTTTTAATTTTGAGAAAAATTGACCCAAAACGACCAAGACCTTTCAAAGTGCCACTTGTTCCATTTTTCCCGCTTATGGGTATAATTTGCTGCGGTGGCTTAATGGTTTATTCAATGAAATCGCTCACAACTTCAAGCATGTTATTCCCTGTTTGGCTTGTTGTTGGTGCAATGATATATTTTGCATATGGATATAGAAAAAATAAAATTGAGGAAGAAGAGAAATAATGAACTCTTTAAAATTACTAGCCGCTAATCTTTTAAAAAAGAAAAATATTAACGACATTATGCAAGAGGCTGAAAAGTCTGAACTTAAAAAGACTTTGACAATTTTTGACCTTATTGTAATAGGTATTGGTGCAGTTGTTGGAACAGGAATTTTTACAATTGTTGGCGTTGCTGCAGTTGGTGGTCCTGAATCTGTTGGAGCAGGCCCTGCGTTATCTATTTCAATGGTTGTTGCTGCGATTGCTTGCATATTTTCTGCTCTTTGTTATAGTGAATTTGCATCAATGATTCCTGTTGCAGGCTCTGCCTACACTTACACTTATGTCACTATGGGTGAATTTATGGCATGGATTGTAGGCTGGATTTTGATGCTAGAGTATGCTATTGGAAATATTACTGTGGCAAGCGCGTGGACAGGGTATTTTATGGAATTTCTTAAAGGATTTTCGCATATTTTACCTGCTTGGGTTGTAAATCCACCTATTTGGCTCGTGAATGATTTTAGAACAGCGAGCACAATTTGTGCTAAGCAAGGGCTTGATTTCAATGCTGTTGTGCCTCATTTTTTAGGCGTTCCAATTTGCATTAACGTGCCAGCTATGATTATTGTTTTTGTAGTTACAATGCTTTTAATTCGAGGCATTCAAGAATCTGCAAAAATCGCAAGCATTATGGTTGGCTTGAATTTATTCATAATCACATCTTTTATTTTGGTTGGTGCTTTTTATGTAAAACCAGAAAACTGGGTGCCATTTGCTCCAAATGGTTTTGAAGGTGTGTTTATGGGTGCATTTATAATTTTCTTTGCATACATTGGTTTTGATGCCGTATCAACCACAGCTGAAGAAACTAAAAACCCTCAACGCGACCTTCCGATAGGTATTATGGGCACGCTTTTAATTTGCACGATAATGTATGTTTGTGTTGCGCTTGTGCTTACTGGTATGGTTCCTCTGGATATGATTGATGTCCAAGCTCCAATTGCAAATGCCATGAGAGTTGTTGGGCAAAATAAACTTGCAGGCTTTATATCTGTTGGCGCATTATGCGGTCTTACTTGCGTTCTTCTTGTTTATCAATTGGGTACAACAAGAATTTTATATGCAATGAGTAGAGATAAATTCTTGCCTTCAGTGCTGCAGAAAATTCACCCAAAATATAAAACACCACACGTTGTGACTTGGATTTCAGGTTTGATTGTTATTCTTGGTGCTTTATTTATGGATTTAAACATATCTGCTGAGCTTTGCAATTTTGGAACATTTGCATCATTTATTATTGTGTGTGTTGCAATTTTAATCTTAAGAAAAACTGACCCAGAAAAACCAAGGCCATTTAAAGTGCCATTTGTGCCATTATTTCCAATTCTTGGGATTTTGTGTTGCGGTGGTTTAATGGTATATTCTATGGGCTCACTTAAAACATCAGCAGTTCTTTTCCCTGTTTGGGTGCTCTGCGGTGTCATAATTTATATGGCATATGGGTATAAAAAACAAAGAACTAAATAGTTATTTGTTTAATTCCCAAAATATTTCTTGAACCCACTCTGCGCCTTTTTCAAGCGATTTGACATCAAGCGTTTCTTTTGATGAGTGCATGTTTTTTATGTCTGCTCCGCCTAAAAGAAGAGGTTTGAATTTATCGCCTGAGCGGTTTGTTTTGTTTGCCCAAATGTGAGTTTCAGCACCTGCGTGGAATGTTTGCACTTTGTATGGAAGGTTAATTTTTTCAGCAGCAGTGCGCGCAATATTTATCATTGTTTCATCGTCAGCTTTTTCAAACATTGGCATATGGTTTTTAATATCGACTTTGATGTTTGCCAACCCTTCATATTTTTTATTTAATTCAGCAATAGTTGATTCAATTTTTTCAATAAGGGTTCTTTTGTGTTCGCTCGAGGAGCTTCTGATTGAATATTTAGTGCAAGCATAAGTGTTTATAATGTTATCTCGAGCCTCTTGAATTAATTCTTTTGTAAAATTTTTATCAGCGCTTGGGGCAACTTTTTCAATTGCACCGCCAATAATTGCGCCAGCATTTAAAGATGTTATTGTGCCTGCTTCATCTTTTGCCCAAACGCCAGATGGAAGTGCGCAAATTGTTTCTGCAATTACATTTATTGCGTTTAATCTTGATTTATCCCAAATATCATTTCCTGAGTGTCCACCTTTTAGAGTCTCCACTTCAAGCAACATTTTAGTGTAATCAGCCCCAGCAAATTCAATATTTCCAAGAGAATCAGAATCTAAAACAAGCACATATTCGCCTTCAAACTCTTCAAAGTTTGTGTGGTTAATTCCTGTCATTCCAACTTCTTCATCACGTGTAAAAAGTGCCTCAAGTGTGCCGTGCGGTGTGCTACTGCTTCCCACCGCTTCAAATAATTTTAAAATTGAAGCGATTCCTGCTTTGTTATCAGCGCCAAGTGTTCTTGTGCCGTCGGTTTTGATTATATCGCCCTCTTTTTGAATGCGTACTTCTTCATCTCCACCTACCACGTCCATATGAGCAGATAAAATTAGAGGTTTCTTGGTTTTATCTGTCGCTTCAAGTTTTAAATATATGTTTCCATAATCATCTTGCTTTGGCTCAAGCCCTAAAGTGGTACAGTATGATTTAATATATTCAATAACATTATCCTCGCGCATAGAAGGTGATGGGATTTTTGCAAGCTCAATAAAAAGTTCTTCAATATTCATAAAATTATCCTCTATTAACAAGGTTAATTTTATTACCTTACGCCCACTTTTTCAATATTTTTTTCTAAACTTCGCGCAATTTCATAAAATTCTGTGTCAGAATATGTTTTTTCGTTTTTTAATTTTTCATCAAGAACTTCTTTTGGGTTAAATTTTTGAAGATAATATTTTTTAGCGCCTTTTATGCTTTCTGAAATTGTGGTTAAATCTTCAATGCTTAATTGAGAACGCACAACCGTTGTTCTAAATTCGTAATCAATGCCAGATGTCATAATAATTTCAATAGATTTTTTAATTTTTTCGATATCTAAAAACCTTCTTGTGATATTTGGATATTTTTCAAACGGCGCTTTAATATCCATAGCAACATAATTAAGCAAATTTTTAGAAAGTAGATTTTCGAGCACTTCTGGGTTTGTGCCATTTGTGTCTAACTTAATAAGGAAATTAAGCTTGTGACATTTAACGATAAAATCTTCTAAATCTTCTTGCAGGGTTGGTTCTCCACCAGATATTACAATAGCATCAATTTTACCTTGTCTTGATTTGATAAATTCAAAGAAATCATTTTCTGAAATGCAGTCTTCTTTTTTAATTAATTCTGGGTTATGGCAATATCCACAGCGAAAATTGCACCCTATGGTAAAAACCACGGTGCAAATTTTCGATGGATAATCCACTAAAGAACTTTTTTGAAGTCCACCTATGAGCATGATTTACATTCTGCTTCTATTCTTTCAAATTTGAAAGTTTTTCTTGTTTTAAATTCAGTTTGCTTGCCTTTGTTCCATTGGCTAACAGGGCGAATGTAACCTACAATTCTTGAATATACTTCGCAAGTTTCTCCGCATTCAGGGCAAACATTGTGTTCGCCTTTTAAATACCCGTGAGTTGGGCAAACGCTGAATGTTGGCGAGAATGTGAAATATGGAAGTTTATAGTTTTCGCAAATTTTACGAACTAAGTTCTTCATAACTTCAATGTCTGTAATTCTTTCGCCTGCAAAGATGTGGACTGTTGTGCCACCTGTGTATTTTGTTTGAAGTGCATCTTGGTGGACAAGA
>JAZNJP010000091.1:0-2662 GCA_045578125.1 Candidatus Gastranaerophilales bacterium
ATTGCAAAAATACTTGCAAAATATGGATTTATAGAGTAAAATAGTGAAGTGTAAAGGGTGACAGAAATGATTGATAACTTTCAGTTTAAAGAGAATTATGATATTAACGATTTAGTCGATATCGTCGAAATTCTCCGTTCACCTGATGGTTGCCCTTGGGATAGAGAGCAAGACCACAAATCAATCCGTCGTGATTTTCTTGAAGAAACTTATGAAGTAATCGAGGCAATCAATAAAGATGACCGTGATGGGCTTTTAGAAGAACTTGGTGACGTTTTGTTGCAGGTTGTTTTCCACACTCAGATTGAGCGTGAAAAAGGTACATTCGATTTAAATGATGTTGCTGACGGAATCTGCAAAAAAATGATTGAGCGTCATCCACATGTTTTTGGTAATGCGAATGCTGAAACAAGTGAACAGGTCCTTGAAAATTGGGATGTTATTAAAAAACAGACCAAGAAGCAAAAGAGCCAGACAGAATCAATGCTTTCAATTCCACGTGAATTCCCTGCACTTATGAGAGCCGACAAGGTTCAGAAAAAAGCCGCAAAGGTCGGTTTCGATTGGGATTCAGTTGATGGTGCTTTTGACAAAGTCAGCGAAGAACTCCAAGAACTTAAAGAAGCGGTTTTATTGGGTGTAGTTGATAGTGCCCGTGAAGAACTTGGCGATTTGCTTTTCTCAGTTGTCAATGTTTCAAGATTTATTAAAGTCGATAGTGAAGAAGCATTGACTGGCGCAACTGATAAATTCATTGACCGATTCTCAAAAGTCGAAGAAATGGCAAAAGAGCAAGGGCTCGATATGAAAGAAACAAGTCTCAAAGAACTTGACAAACTTTGGGACAAGGCTAAACAGGTATCAAAAAAGGATTAAGTCCTTTTTAGGATAAAAAATGAGAAAATTTATTGGAGGAAAAAACAATGAATAAGACAGAACTCGTAGCAGCAGTTGCTGCAAAAGCAGGCATTTCAAAGAAAGACGCAGACGCAGCAGTAGCAGCAGTTTTCGCGTCAGTTACAGACGCTCTTGCAAAGGGTGACAAAGTTCAGCTCATCGGTTTCGGTACATTCGAAGTTAGAGCAAGAAACGCTAAAACAGCTCGCAACCCAAGAACAGGCGAAACAATGACAGTTCCAGCAACAAAAGTTCCAGCTTTCAAAGCAGGCGCAGCTCTTAAAGCAGCAGTTAAATAATTAAACTTTTGTAAAACAGGGAGTCGTTTTCGGCTCCCTAATTTTTTTGGTGAATATAATGCGATTAGACAAATATTTAAAAGTATCAAGAATAATAAAAAGAAGAACAGTTGCAAACGAAGTCTGTGACGCAGGCAAAGTGAGTGTGGCTGGCCGTGTGGTTAAGGCATCTTATGATGTTAAAGAAGGAGATATTCTTGAAATCACATTCGGTGAAAGAATAACAAAATACAAAGTTCTCACCGTCACCGAATACGCAACAAAGCAAAGCGCATCAGAGATGTATGAAGAGGTTAAAGATATATGACTTCTAAAAAAATTTATGTTCTTTTCACTCGATATCCAGGTCGAGATGCAAAACTTCTTATTTGGCGCACCAAATTTCCTTATACTCATACATCTGTGGGCTTGGAAGAAGATATGGATACCTTTTATACATTTATCAGCAAGGGCTTTCTTGTTGAAAAGGTCACAAAATATGAAAAGCCAGACAGACCATCTTTTCCTTGTGCTTTATATGAGATAAATGTGTCTGAAGAAACATATAATCTAGTTAAAGAAAAGGTTCTATCTTATAAAGAGAATAAAGCGAATCTTAAATATTCCACACTTGGTCTTATTGCGTGCTTTATTGGTGTTCCGTTAAAGAGAAGACACCATTATTTCTGTTCGCAATTTGTAGCAGAAATTCTGCAAGAGTGTGGAGCAGTAAAACTTGACAAGAAAAGCTCTCTTTATTTTGCAAAGGATATTTCAAAACTTGAAGAATTAAAGTTAGTTTTTAAAGGCACGCATTCAAGTTATATTGATAAATTTGTCAAAAAAAGTGATTAATAACTTTTTAAAAACGTTGAACTGTTTGTTCGACGTTTATTTTTTTTATCTCCAAAAGTTTGTCTTGTGATTTTTTCTCGGGTTAATGCTCTTTCAATGTCAAAGCTTGTTTCTTGTGTTTTAGGCTTTACTTTTTGTTCTCTGCTTTCACGAATGTCGTTTACATATATTTTAAGTGGTAAGCCATTCTTTTGATATTCTTTATGTATAAGACCAATTTTTTCAAGGTTATTTAATGCTTTTGTAGCCGTATTTTCGCAACAGTTAAGATGATTTTGAATTTGTAAATTTGAATAATAAACAAAAACACCTTTACTATCACAAAATTTTGCTAAATTCTTTTTAGAATAGTTTATTCTATTGAGAAGCAAAACATATAATATTTTTTCGTCCGACGAAAGAACTTTATATTTTTCATCAGTAATAATATTTAAAGGCAAAATTGCATATGAAAAAACGCTATTTATAAAAAACACCTCCATAAATAGCGCAAACAAGCAATTTTGTCTCAACAAACCTGAGACAAATTCAAGTTTTTGCTGATTTGTTTACACAAAGTTTACAAATAAAGGAAAAAACACTTTTTTCATTCTTTTATAAATTAATTATTATTTTTATTTATATATTATTTA
>JAZNJP010000092.1:0-6992 GCA_045578125.1 Candidatus Gastranaerophilales bacterium
TGTCAGTGCTAAAATGACATACATTACAAGGAATAATCCACCGCCGTCTTTTGCAGCAAGATAAGGGAATCTCCAGATATTTCCAAGTCCGACTGCACTGCCTGCTGCTGCCAGTACAAATCCTAATGATCCGGAAAAGGAATTACGTTTTTCGTTCATAATCTCTCCTCAACTTCTTTACATAAAAATCTTTCCCATTGTAGCACAATTATGTGAATTTTCCTACTAAAATTTTCAGATTTTGACAAATACATTAAATAAACTATTGGTAATAATTATTCATATTGATATAATATGCGTGGAGGATAGTTTCTCATGGACGGTTTATCGCTAAACAACTTAGCTTTAAATAGGGATAATACATCTAAAGAAAATTCCATAAATTCTGAGAATTTGGCAAATTCAAGGAGTATGGGCGATAATTCAATTGACCAATTAGAAAAAAAAGGTGCAATTGAAGGTGGAGACCATGAAAACACAAGCGCATCTGGTGGATTTTCTGAAAATTTAACAGAAGATGAATTTAATGATGGCTATGAATCCGAAGATGGTGAAGAAGAAATTTACGACGAATATACATTTAAAATCGTAGATGACGAGACGATTGCCGTCATTGATAATGAAATTGGTATGCAAATTGCCTCAATTTCACCAGATAAATTATCGAAATTTATTTCCAATATGAAGCAAGTAAGTGGTATAATTGTAAACAAAAGGATTTAAATTGAATCAGTACGTAAAACAGTATCAAAAAACACATATTCAAACGGCTTCTCAAGAGGCTATACTTATTATGCTTCATGATGCCGCAATTCAATTTATGAATAAAGCGAAAATTGCCATTGAACAAAAAAATATTCAAGAAGCGCACAATAATCTAATCAGAACGCAAGATATTTTCAATGAATTTTTAAATACGCTTAATCCTGAGCCGAATCCTGATTTAGCAAAACATCTAACAATTTTGTATCGTTATTTAATTAGCCAATTGGTTCAAGCTAACATTAAGCAAACAACAGAACCTATTGATGTTGTATTGGGCTATACTAAAGATTTAAAACAAACTTGGGAGCAAGCAATATTTAAAATGAAAGCTCAAGAAGCAGGCTCTGTGCCAAAGCCTAGTACTTATCAACTTAAAACGCCTGAAGTTCCAACTGAAAGTGCAAATTATGACGCATAATTTTCAATTTGAAGCCCTTCTTAAAATGTATGATGAATATCAACTTACTTGCGAAAGCATTATTAAATTTATTGATACAAAAGATGTTGAATATCTTCTTTCTTTTGTTGATAAGAAAGGGCAAATTTTAAAAAACATGCTTCGCCAAGAAAGCATTGTAGAACTTTCTGATGATGAGAATTTGATAAAAAATGCAAGGAAAGCAGAACTTTTTAAATACGAAAAGAAAGCGCTTGAATTATTTACATTAAAATACAATAAAATTGCTAAAGAACTCGGTAAAGTTAAAAAAAATAAAAAAATTACTAATGCGTATAAAAAATATAAGGTTCAAACTAGTCACAGTGTGAACATTGAGTCATAATAATTCATTTTTTTATATGATACAAATTATAAAATATGGGCATATAATATTTATTATTAAAAGGGAGTAAAGTGCATGTCATCAATTACATTTAGCGGTTTAGGTTCAGGAATGGATTATGCTTCATGGGTTGATGCGCTTGTTGAAGCAAAGAAGGCGACAACTGTTACTCCACTTGAAACAAAGCTCGAGAGCTTAAATAATTCCAAAGAAGCACTTGGCATTGTTGAGCAATATTTTCAAGAATATCAAACCGCTCTTGCGGCGTTTACTGATCTTACAGAGTATTCTTCTAATGATATTTTTAATTCAAAAGCCGCATCAAGCTCTATGAGCGATTACTTAAGCGCTACTTGTACTGCCGAATCAGCAATTCAGGACTATGTAATCTCAGTCAAGCAAATGGCAACCCAAACTACAACAAAATCAGCAACTACATCTAGCGAATATATCACTGGTGACTTTGTTTATTCTGACTTAAAACAAGCTAAGTGTGGCACTTTTTCAATTTGTGTTGGTAGTGATGTCAAAAGTATTACAATTGATGAAACAAAAACAATGGATCAAATTGTAAGCGATATCAATGCCCTTTATTCTGCTTATTCGCCAGCAAACCCAATTGATGCTTCAATTGTTGATGGTAAAATTCAAATTCAAACAAGTACAACAGAAAATGTTATTTTAGGTTTACAAACTGACACTTCTAATTTTAAAGATGTTATGAAACTTTCAGGTTCAACAACTGATGCTTCTGGTTATAAAGTTTTTACAAGTAGCACGTCAATATGTACGGTTGATACTTCTGCAAAAATTACATCTGAAGACGCAAATCTTATAGGCACAATTACGGCTGGAACAATTAAGATTAATGATGTTGAATTCACTATTGATGAAAATACAACAATTAATAGCTTGATAAACACTATAAACTCTAATCAAAATGTTGGTGTTACAGCTTCATACGATGCTAATTCTGGTTTTATGACTTTAACATCAAAACAAACGGGCAACTCTGCAATTAAAATGGAAGATGTTGACGCTACAAATTTCTTTAATATCATGAATTTGAGCAATAGTGCTGCAAGCACAACTCTTGGCAACCAAGCAATTGTTACAATTAATGGTACTCAAATTGAGTCTTCTTCAAATAAAATCACAAACACAGGATATGAGGGACTTTCGCTTGAAGTTCTCATGCAACCTGCTGAAACAGATTTGATAACTATTTCTATCACGGAGGATTCTAAGCCGCTTAAAGATTCAATTAAAACTTTTGTTGAGAAATATAATCAGGTTTTATCTGCAATTAAAGAGGCAACCGCAAATGATGGTTATCTTGAATATGATTCTACTTTAAGGTCAATTTATAGTGAAATGCGCTCGATTGCTGGTGGGGTCATAACAAACGATAGCGAATACAATCTTCTTTCGCAACTTGGAATTTCTACTGGAGATGCTGGTTTAGCTGCTTCAGATAGTGCTTACAAGCTTGTGTTTGATGAAAAGAAATTAGATGAAGTACTTGCTAAAAGTACAATGGGCGAAATAAAGAGCATTTTTACAAATTCATCCGATACTGGCGCTATGGATAGATTTAAAACCAGAATCGATAATACATTGGCTCCAACAACTGGTTATTTTGATTCCAAAGAATCATCTTATAGTTCTATGATTAAAACTCAGCAAAACAGAATTGATAGAGCAAATGAACAACTTGTTCTTTATGAAGAAGTTTTACTACGCCAATTCCAAGCTATGGACCAAGCCATCGCTGATATGAACTCGCAATATGCAAGCTTTGTAGATTCAATTGCTCAATTGTCAGGCTAATTGTTGTCCAAATATTTGCCAGTTAGCTGACCGCATGCTGCCATAATATCGGCTCCGCGCTCTAGTCTTTGCGTTACCTTTTTGCCTGATTTTTCAAGTGTTAATTTAAAAAGCTGAATAGTCTTTTGTGATGGTTTAATAAAATCAGATTTATCGCCAGAATTATATGGAATTAAATTAATATTACATTTGACATCTTTTAAATATTCAGCGAGTTCTTCTGCATGTTTTAGTGTTGAATTAAATTTTTCAAGCAAAATATATTCAATTGTTATCCTTTTTCCTGTTGTTTCATTAAACTTTATCATGGCCTTTTTAAGGGCATCCATTCGGTAGCGATGGTTTATAGGCATAATGGCGTCTCTTATGTCATCATTTGGAGCATGTAGCGATACAGCCAACGTTGGAAGAAGTTTTCTGCTTGCGTAATCATTAAATTTTGATACAACGCCCGAAGTTGATACAGTAATTCTTCTTATTCCTATTTCTAATTTTTCATTTAAAATTTCAATAGCTTTATATGCTTCATCATAATTATCAAAAGGTTCGCCTTGTCCCATAAACACCACATTTGTAACATTCAAACCAGTATCTGACATAATTGTCAAAACCTGCTCAACCATTTCATATGAAGATAAATTCCTTGTAAAGCCTTGTTTTGCAGTATGGCAAAATCTGCAACCCATTTTGCATCCAATTTGAGAACTTATGCATGCGGTTAAATTAGCACGATTATCAAAGCGCATAAGTACCATTTCAACATAATTTCCGTCAGAAAATTGGAGTAAATACTTAAGTGTACCATCTCTGCTTATTAATTTTTGAACAATTTTAGAATTTGTGACAACTGCACATTCTGAAAGTTTTGCATAGAGTGATTTTGGAAGATTTTTCATATCTTCAATTTTAGAAACAGCTTTTTTATATAACCAATCTTCAATCTGTTTCACTCGGTATTTAGGCTCTTCAAGAGCTATTATCATTCTTTCTAACTCATCATGAGTCATATTTCTTAAAACAAACATAAGAGAATTCTACCATAACAGTAGGATTTTTTGTAATTTTTATCAAAAAAATGTTATAATTATCGTGTGGAAAAGGTATCTATAAACGACATTGTCGATCAAAAAATATTAAAATATGACTTGTATGATGTGACTGGAGCTAAAATTTATTCTGTTGGCGAAATTTTGACACCAGGGAAAATCATTGCAATTAAAGAATATGATAATCTTTACAGAAAAAGCGCGGTAGATAAAGTTGATGATATCTTGCCTGTTCAAAGTAATTTACTTGATTTTGGTGCTGATAATATTTCGAACAGAAGAGCAATTTTTTCAACGAAAATACAAAAAGAAATTTTAAATTCATATGCAACCATAATAGATTACGCTAAAATGTCTGATTGGGAAGAGGTTGAGGCCCTTACAAACAAGTTATCAGACGGTATAATTAATCTTTTGAACAATTTGGCTCACCATATTAAATTTCCACATGAAATTAAATTGATTGGTAAATATGAGCATGCGCACCCTGTAAATGTTGCTCTATATTCTGCTTTGCTTGCTATTAAAATGGAATTATCTGAGTTAGATATTAAAAACATCACAGTTGGCTCTCTTTTGCATGATATTGGCAAAATTCAAATTCCAGAAAATATAATTGAACAAAAAAATGCTTCAGAAAAGCATCTTCTGATATACAAATCGCATACGATTCTTGGTTATAAAATTTTAAAAAATAAACTCAATTTTTCAACTTCAATAGCAAGAATCGCCTTAGAACACCATGAAACAATGGATGGTTCGGGCTGGCCTTATGGTATTTCAAACACTATGATATCAGATTATGCGCAACACGTTGCCGTATGTAATTATTTCGATACCCTTACATCATCAACAGTCACAGAGAGAAACCCTGTGTTCTCAGCTGTTTTGAAGCAACTTTTGAAGCTTGGAAGTAAGCACTTTTCGCCAAAACCACTCTACACTTTTGTTCATATGTTTAATTTTTCGGACACTATTTCGTATATGGACTTATTAAATGACGAAGATTATTAATGTTATTGGTGGCGGTTTAGCGGGTTCTGAGGCTGCAATTTATTTAGCAAAAAAAGGCGTAGAGGTGAATCTATATGAAGCTCGTCCAAAGCTTCCTACAGGAGCGCACGTGAGCGCTGATTTTGCAGAGCTTGTATGTTCCAATAGCCTTGGTTCATTCGATGAAGAAAATGCCTCTGGGTTACTCAAGCACGAAGCTCTCCTTATGGGCTCTACTCTTTTTAAAATTGCACTAAATAATAAAGTTCCATCAGGTGGTTCTCTCTCGGTAGATAGAGTTAAATTTCACAAAGATGTGACTGAATTAATTAAATCTTTTCCAAATATTAATATCATAAATGATGAATATACTGAAATCGACCTAGATACACCAACTTTAATTGCCTCTGGGCCATTAACATCAAAAACGCTATCATCAAACATTTCTAAGCTATTTGGGGAAGATAACTTTAGTTTTTATGATGCAATTGCACCCATTGTGAAGAAAGATAGCATTGATTTTTCTTCGGCTTTTTATGCATCTAGATGGGATAAAGGTGATGCTGATTATATAAATTGCCCTCTAAATAAAGAAGAATATGAGAATTTTTATAATATTTTAATTAATGCAGAAAGGATTGAAACGAAATCTTTTGAGGCGAAATTTTTTGAATCTTGCTTGCCTATTGAAGTTCTTGCCTCAAGAGGTGTTGATACGCTTCGTTTTGGACCAATGAAGCCTGTTGGGTTGTTCGACAAACGTATTCCAACCGAATTTAAACGGAATCAATTTTATGCAGTTATTCAACTGCGTCAGGATAACAAAATCGCCGATTTATATAATTTAGTTGGTTTTCAAACTAATTTAAAATGGGGAGAACAAAAGAAATTACTACAATCTGTTCCTGCTCTTAAAAACTGTGAAATAGCGAGATATGGCGTGATGCACGCTAATACATTTATCAATTCTCCTAAAATTCTAAATAAAACACTTCAATCTAAAAAATACGCTAACTTATTCTTTGCAGGCCAATTAACAGGCGTTGAAGGTTATAGCGAAAGTATTACAACTGGTTTATTTGCGGCAATTAACATTTTGAAATATTTAAATTCTGAACCAATGATTGAACTAAGCGATAAATCAATGCTTGGCGCGCTTTTAAGTTATATCACATATTCTGAACATAAGAATTTTCAGCCTATTAATTCAAATTGGGGTATAATCAACAAAGAGGAGTTACCAAAAAAGATTTCTAAAGATAAAAAAGCTAAAAACAAATTTTTAGCTGAAACTGCAATAAACTATATCAAAACTATGGGGTTTAATAATGAAAATTACGACTAAGCAAACTAATGCAAAAAAAATCAAAACAAATGTGCTTGTAATAGGTGTTTTTGAAGATAATAAACTACTTTCACCACTTGCAAAAGAATTAGATGTTGAACTAGATAAAGTTATTTCAGATTATTTAGCCAAAAAAGTTCAGTTTCAAGGTAAGTTTTTAGAAACTTTTTTGCTTCCAACGTATAAGCAATTTGGAGCAGATAATATTTTGGCTATTGGATTAGGCAAAGT
>JAZNJP010000093.1:0-11400 GCA_045578125.1 Candidatus Gastranaerophilales bacterium
GCTACGATCCGACTTCCAGTCTTTTACGTTTTCCATCCAGTTGAAGTAGATTTTAGAGAATCTATCTGGAACAAACTTAACGCTCTTGTTACGAACAACGTCTATCGCTGGTTTAGCAAGTGGTTCCATTTTAACGAACCATTGTTCAGATAAAAGCGGTTCAATTGTTGTGTTGCATCTTTGACATTTGCCAACTGCGTGGTCGTGAGCAGAAATTTTTACAAGAACTTGTTGTTTTTCAAGCATTCTAACCGTTTCTTTTCTTGCTTCATATCTTTCAAGTCCGTGTAGATTTTGTGGAACTTCTAAGCACGCTTTCATACAACCTTTATCATCAATTACCCAAATTGGTTTTAAATTGTGTCTTTTGCCAACTTCAAAGTCGTTAGGGTCGTGCGCAGGAGTAATTTTAACAGCGCCTGTTCCAAAAGATTTATCAACATATTCATCTGCGATAATCGGAATTTCACGGCCAGTTAGTGGCATAACGCATTTTTTGCCAACTAAATCTTTATATTTATAATCTGAAGGGTGAACGGCGATTGCCACATCGCCAAATATTGTTTCAGGACGAGTTGTAGCGACAACAATTGCGCCTGCTTCATCTTTCAATGGGTATGAAATTTCCCAAAGATGTCCTGCTTCTTGTTCGTATTCTGTTTCGATATCTGAAATTGCGCTACCGCAGCGAGGGCACCAGTTAACAATGTATGCACCTTTGTAAATCAAACCTTTGTTATAAAGAGTTACGAAAACTTCTTTTACAGCGTCTGAGCAACCTTTGTCGAAAGTAAATCTTTCTCTTGAGCGGTCAAAAGAAGCACCTAGTTTTTTGAATTGGTTAAGAATTGCAGATTTGTGTTCGTTTGCCCATTCCCAAGTTTTTTCAATAAATTTTTCACGACCTAAATCGTGGCGAGTCAAACCTTCTTTTGCAAGTTCTCTTTCAACTACGTTTTGAGTTGCAAGCCCTGCGTGGTCAGTTCCAGGAAGCCAAAGAGCTTCATAGCCTGCCATTCTGTGATATCTGACCAAAATATCTTGCAAAGTTCCGTCTAATGCGTGCCCCATATGAAGAACACCAGTTACGTTTGGTGGCGGAATAACAATTGAATATGGCGGTTTTTTGCTTTTATTATCAGCTTTAAAAAATTCGCCGTCTTCCCAGAATTTATAAATTCTTTCTTCAACTTCTCGTGCATTATAAACTGTTGCAAGTTCTTTTGTCATATTTTCCTCGGAAATTTAGTATATACAAAAGAATTTTAACACAAAAAAAATTGGGAAGAAATTTTAAAGCAAAATAATCTTATGCTTCAAAAAGCTTGTAAAGCCTTTCTGTAATGATATTTTCATCAATTTCAAAATTAATTAAATTTTTGTCTAACGCTTTTTGGTATTCATTTGCCGCTTGCACTTTTTCGTCAAGTGCTTCGTAAGTTCTGCCAAGATTAAAGTGTGCAAGAACATAGTCATCTTTAATATCAATTGCAGTTTCAAAATAACTTTTTGCTCTGTTCACATCGCCAAGCCCGTCAAGGAAAATGACGCCTAAGTTGTTGTATCCGATTTCATAGTCTGGGTCAAGGTCAATTGCTTTAACATAATTTGTAATTGCTTCTTCAATTAAATCTTTTTCCCAGTAAACCATAGCAAGACGGGAATATGCTCTTGAATTTTCTGTGTCATATTTAAGTGCTGTTTTATAGTATGTGAGTGCGTTATCAATATCTTCTAAATCATAGTAAATATCAGCAATGGTTTGATAAATTTGAGCTTTTTTCTCTGTTAAAAGTAAAGAATCTCCAAGTAAAGAAATTGCAACTCGAGATTCACCTTTGATTTGGTGATAAAGCGTTGCAAGAGCCTGGATTACAATTGCCGTCCATTCGTTATCTGGGTTTAGAGCAATTGCTTTTTTATAGAGTTTAATTGCATCATCATATTGTTCTAATTGAACAAAAGTGAATGCTAAAGAATTGATATAGAATGGGTTTTCAGGTTCAAAATCAATTGCATATTTAAATGCATTTAGAGCATTTAAAAGTTCATTTTTTCTTAAATATAGGTGCCCAAGTTCATAGTAACATCTTGAAAAAGTCGGGTTTTTATTTGCTAAAAGATTATATGAATCAATAAGGTCGTCTGTTCTTTCAGGATATTTCTCTTCAAGAAATTCAATCATATTAACAACAGCATCAGGGCTGTTTCCGCTTAATTTTACTGCATTTTGATAGCAATGAAGTGCAATATCATATTTTTCTTTAATTGTTGCAAGACGAGCCATTTTTTCATATAACATAGGTTGATTTTTGCCTTCATCAAGCGCTCTGTAATAAAGTTTATAAGCATCTTCAACTTTGTGCATTTTTTCATAAATACTGCCCAAAGTTTGATATTTTGCAAAATTGATATTATCTTTAAAGTTTTTTGCAAACATTCTCATACTATTTTTATTAACTAAAAATAGAAGAAGTCCAGATAATGTCATATAGCAAGCTTTTATAAAGTTTTTTGCACCCTTTTTTTCTTCAAAATTAGTCATGCCCATAATGAGGCGAACTCTTGCTGAAGAAATAGGGTTTAATTTAATTGCTTTTTTGAAATGTTCATCGGCTTTATCAAGTTCACCATTGAGTGCTAAGAAATAACCAAGATAAACATGTGCGTCAGCATTATTTGGCGCAAGTCCGACTGCACGAGTGCATTGCTCAATTGCCCCTTCAAGTGTAATTTGTCTGTTTTCATACATTAAAGTTGCTAAACGATAATATGTTTCAGGGATTTCAGGACTTGATTTTATTGTTTCAATATATTGATTTACCGCTTCGTTTAAATCTTCAATATTTGTGCGCAAAATGTATCTTTGGTGCGCTTCAGTTGCAAGGTTAAAGGATTTTTTGCCTTTAATCTCCCCTTTTGTGGTTTTGTTTTTTCTCTCCTGTTTATACAAAGTTAAAATAATCCCTTCACATATATACTTGTGACTACGGAAAAGAAAAAAATATATTTAGAGTTTTGAAGAAATTACATCGTTTGATGTAGAAGTTTAAATTTTGCGCTTGTAAGGTACGGTTTCGCACAAGCCCGCCTGTTCATCACAGCCGTGCATGTGCTCACACACCAAAGACTCGCTTGCTCTCATTAAGCGCAGTCGCGCTAAAATTCGAGCTTCGCTCGTACGTAGTCCAGTGTCGAGTTTGCCCACCGCGTCATCCGCGCTGTGCTAACTCTTACATCCTGAAGACTCGCTTGTTAAAATCTAGTGCGGTCGCACTATGATTTTAACTACGCTCGCTGTCTTGGATTTTGCTTCACTCGGACAGATATTTCCTGCGCTTCGCTTGTCGTCAATACTGTCCTCGCTACTTCGGCATTTCGCTTCGCTTCAGCCTGCGCAAAATCCGCAAAAAAAAGAGGCGGTTAAGCCTCGTTGTTTGGAATTAAGAATAGCTGGAAGTATGAAAAAGATTAATTATATTTAATCTGTTTCATGTGTTATCTACAATTAGTAAGTTGGGTAATCTTGGAAAACAAAAAGACTAATTTATCCTATTAATCAAAGTTAGCCTTTAAATTCTAAGTTTATTTTGAATGTTATGAGCAAGCGGCATGCAGTGCTTGTTCCATATCTGCAATAATATCTTTTGCATCTTCAATTCCAACGCAAAGTCTGATGAAATCATCAGTTGCACCTGCTTCAATTCGCTCTTGTGGTTTTAGTTGTTGGTGTGTAGTTGATGCTGGGTGAATAACAAGAGTTCTTGTGTCTCCTAAGTTTGCAATGTGTGTTAAAAGTTTCACATTATCAATAAATTTAGCGCCTGCTTCAATTCCGCCTTTAATTCCAAAACCAATCATTGCGCCATAACCATTTTTTAGATATTTTTTGAAATTTGGGTCGTCTGAATAAGTTGGGTAATTAACCCATTCAACATATTCAGAATTTTTTAGAAATTCAGCAACACGCACTGCATTTGAGCAATGTTTTTCCATTCTTAAAGAAAGTGTTTGCATTCCCTGAAGTAGCATAAATGCGTTAAATGGGCTGATAGCGCAACCTGTGTCTCTTAAAATTGCTGCACGAGCTTTAACAATAAAAGGTGCTTCGTTTCCATATGGTGAATTTGCGCCTAAATCTTCAAATTTACCTGATTTTTCCCAATCAAATTTTCCGCTATCAACAATAACGCCTGCAATTGATGTTCCGTGACCGCCAATGAATTTTGTCGCGCTATGTATTACAATATCTGCACCAAATTCAATTGGTTTTAGAAGTGGTGGGGGTGTTACTGTTGAATCCACCACAAATGGAATATTATGTCTGTGTGCAACATCAGCTAACGCTTCAAGGTCTGCCATAATAAGTTTTGGATTTGCAAGAGTTTCAGCGTAAACAAATTTTGTTTTTTCTGTAATTGCTGCTTCAAAATCTGCTGGGTTATTTGAATCTATAAAATTAACTTTAATTCCAAAAGTTTTGAGAGTTACAGAGAACAAATTAAATGTTCCACCATATAGGGCAGTTGATGAGACAATTTCGTCTCCTGCTTTACATAATGCAAGAACTGTAACAAGCACCGCGCTCATACCGCTTGATGTTGCAAGTGCGCCAACCCCGCCTTCTAAAAGAGCCATTCTTTTTTCAAAAACATCTGTTGTTGGGTTCATTATCCTTGTGTAAATGTTTCCAGCTTGGCTCCCGTCAAATAATGCTGCAGCGTGTGCTGTGTTTTCAAATGAAAAAGCAGATGTTTGATATATTGGAGTAGCGCATGCGCCTGTTTCTTTTTCGTTTCTCCAGCCACCGTGAATTAAAATTGTATCAAGTTCCATTTTCTTTCCTCTTTTTCTAAAAATTATATTCTTATTTTACAGTTAGTGGCAAATCCTTAACTGTTAATTTATAGATTGCTTCTGGTCCAAATTCTTCGTATGCGACAATGTCGCAAGATGTGACACACCTTTGCATATAACTTGCAATTCCGCCAATTGCTTCAAAATAAATGCCATCTTGAATGTTTCTTTCGCCTTTTCCAATAGAGGCAAGAACTCCTTTTTCAAACAATATCGGAGCGTATTTGTCCATTCTAGATGATGTTGTAGGGCCAATTGGCCCAATAACTTCGTTTTCGTTTTTAGGACATGGCCCTGCGTAGAAAATAATTGAATTATTAATTTCAAATGGCAATTCTTCACCAATCTCCATTGTTTCAATAAGTTTTTTATGCGCCATATCTCTTGCTGTGTAAATTGTTCCAGAAAGCAAGATTTCATCACCTTTTTTTAGATTTTTAATTATTTCAATTTCGTCTGTGTTAACTTTTTTGCCATTTAATGATGTTTCTATTTTTTTAAATTCATAAGGTTTTGCACTATATTTTATTTCATTATCAGCAATTGTGGCGCTTGCGTGTCTTGCGCTATGGCAGTTGACGTTAATGCAAACAGGAAGTGAAGCAATGTGCGTTTCAGATGTTAGCATTTTAACTTCAAAAACGTTATCTATTTCAAAGTCAATTTCTTCCCCAAAATAAAGCGCACGTTTTGCAAGATATGCGCATTTTTCAATTGTTCCGCCAACTCCAACTCCAATTGATATAGGAGGACATGAATTTTTTACTGCATAATTTGCGACAGTTTTAACATATTCAAAAATTTCTTCTTTAGTGCTTGTTGGCGAAAACATTTTTAAAGCACTCATATTTTCTGCTCCGCCACCTTTGAGCGCAACGAGAATATTTATTTTATCTTCTTTAATAAAATCAAAATGAATTATTGCAGGAGTGTTTTTTCCGTTGTTGTTCCTATCGAATAGTGCGTCTTTGCATGTTGATTTTCTGTAAAAATTTTCTCTGTAACAGTCTTCAACTGCTTTGTTTATAACATCTTCTATAAATTCGCCTTCGATAGTTACATTTTGACCAATTTCAAAAAAGATTGTAACTTGCCCTGTATCTTGGCATAGAGGTCTTTTGTTATCGAATGCAATTTTTGCATTTTCAAGAATTAAATTCTTTTTATTTTCATCAATTTTTGAAGATTTAATTTTATTGTAAATATTTTCAGGAAGCATGATATTTGCTTGTTCAATCAGGTTATAAATTACTTCATATACAGTGTTTGAGCTTATTTTCATTCTTCCCTCATTGTGAGTTGACAATCAATAAAATAATAATATCATGTAAATTATGAGGTTGATACATAAATTAAAAGCTTTTGAGAGAGCTATTGTATATTTACGTTGGGCGACAGATGAGGAGTTCGGCAGAATAAAATATGTAGGCGAGGATTTTATAGAATTTGAAATTCTTGATATGGACGAAATGCAATTTAGCGATTGCGTTTTAATCAATTCTCAATTAATTCTTGAGGTTGTTATATCAGGATTTGAAATTTCAAAAGTCATTGCTGAAGTTTCAGCAGGGCTACCTTCTCCAAAAGAACTTGATATATAAAATTATAAATATTTCATTGCTTCTGCTTCGGCAGCATCTGCTTTTTGCATTGCATTTGCAACAGCTGCGCTTTGCTCTGGTGTTAAACCTTTTTCCTTGAAGCCTTCGCTAGATGGGATATAAGTGTAATTATCTTGTGGCGCTGATGTTGAGGTGTTTGTTTGAGTTGCTATAGTATTAACATCACTTACATTTGCGCCTTCAGGCATTTGATTTGTTGGCATGTTGAAATTTTGTTCAGCAATTCCTTGCCCTTGTGAGTTTAATATGCTTGGTGGCATATTTTGAGCTTGCCCTTGTGGAATTGCAACATTTGGGTTTTGCCCTTGGGTTTGCGGAGTTTGGATACCTAAAGATTTCAATAACGCTGGGTTTTGCATAATTTCATTTGCAGAATTTTGCCCCATAGCTGCTGCTTTTTGTGCGTCATATTCTCTTAGGGTTTCAAGTAAAGCTCTTGGGTTTTGTGCAATCATATTGAGTGCTTGTTCATTGCCTTCTATAGATTGAACAAATTCAGGGCTACCCATCATTCTTGCTTTAAGTTCGTTTGTTTCAGCTTCTGTGAGTTCTGCGCCACTTGCAATTTTATTTGCTTTTGCTTGTTTTTTTGCTTCTTTTGCAGCTTTTGCTTCAGCTTCTTCTTTTTTCATTTCAGTGGTTTTGCCAAAAATTGAACTTGAAACTTTGCTCACAATTTTTCCGATAAATGGTGAAATTACAAACATTACAATTGCAAATCTGCCTGCGCCACCTGTGAATCGTTTGAGCCAATTGCCTACTTTTGCAACAGCTTTTCCACCTTTTCCTAAATCATCGGTGAAAGGTTTGATATTATCAAGACCCATAGATAACACTCTACCAATTGCTCTGAATGGTTTGTGGTACCATTTAGAATTACCTTTTAATAATTCTTTTGCTTTTTGTACATCTTTAATATAGTCAGTTCTTAAGTATTTTTTAGAATCTTTTAATCCTGTTGTTACCCATTCATTGATATTTGCAACTTGCTTCCTATATGCTTTAACTGCGTCTTTTTGAGCAGCAATACCTTTGCCCATACCCATATATTTAATCGAGTTTGCAGTGTTAGAAAGTTTCATTTGTAATGGGAGTAATAAGAATGCGCCTAAGTCATTTGACATTTCATTTGCAAATGTTGACCATTTTTCACCTTTTGGTGCTTTCATTGCTTTGTCTAAGGCTTGCGCTGTAATCATTGCTTGCATAACAATCATTACTTTTCCGCCAGCATAACCGTTTGTTGTGCCTTCAATAACTTTTGTGAAACCAGAAGTTAATTTCTTGCCCAAAGTTGTTCTTGCGCCAGTGTTGACTTTAAATTTATCACCCAATGCACCGATGGTTTTATTTGCCATTTCCATACCGGTAACTTCTCTTTTGAAGATTTTACTTGTAATTTTTGTAATTGGGTTTTTGCCATCGCCTGTTGAGAATTTGATATTTTTTAGTTTATCGCTTTTTAATTTTCCAACGAGGTCGTCAATTTCGTCTAAATATTCTTTTGGGTCATTTCTGAATTTTGCGAGGTTTTCTTTGAATGTTTTTTTTGCTGCTTCATCTGCCAAACCAAAGCCTTTTGCAACATCTGGATTATTATCGAGACCTCTTGTAATCATATCGATAATATCGTTTGTTTGATATCCAGTCATGCCGAGGGATTGCATTTTTGCCATACTGTTGACAGATTTTGTTGGCGTTGTGAGGAAAGGTAATTTTTCAAGAATCCAGTTTTTGCCTTTACCAATTGTGCTTGTAACTTTGCCTACGCCTGCTTTTCCAAGCCCATCAGAAACCTTATCCCCAAATGAGCCGATTTTGCCTAGCATTGTTTTGCTGTAGTCTTCTTTTCTAAAGTTTTTATTTAATAGAGAACAAAGCCCAATAAAACCAGCCCAAAAACCGCCTGTTAAAATTTTTCCTCGAGTGGATAATTCAAACATACTGCTTGCGGCAGAGCCTGTTGGAGTGCTTTGTGCACTTTGTTGAATATCTTGAGTGCTTAAATTTTGAACATTGGTTGGCAAAACAGCGTTCACGCTTTGAGGGACTCTATCCTTTAGAGCTCCGTAAGTTAGTGAATTTTGATTTGTTGGAATGCCTGAAACCATGTAATAGTGCCTCTCTATATACTAATTAAAAACAATTTTTCTTTAGGAATTGCTTTTTTCTTGGTAAATATATCAACATGTGAATTAATTGTTACAAAACTTAATAAACTCAGAATATGCAAGTAATGTTGAACTTAGACTTATAATGCGAATTTCCATAATAAAATTAATGCAAGTTGAGTAATTCTTTTGGGTTATATTTTTTCTTCTTTTGTGTTATAAGGTTTATATAATTAGAAAATGGAGAAAAGAAATGACAAACTCGGTTGGACAATTTGTTTTTATGCTTCATTCTCACCTACCTTTTTATAGAAAAGCAGGTATGTGGCCATTCGGCGAAGAATGTCTTTATGAATGTATGGCAGAAACTTATGTTCCTTTAATCAACATGATTGCAGAATTATATGATGAAGGTATCAAAGCAAAATTAACAGTTGGCATTACACCAGTTCTTGCTGAACAATTAAACGATGAACACCTAAAACAAGGTTTTATTGATTACTTAGATAGACAAATTAAAGCAGTTTCAGAAGATTTAGAAAGATATCCTGACCCTGAAGTTGCTCACAGCCAACACTTAAAATATCTTGCAAAATATTACTTTGATTGGTTTACACACATCAAAGATTTGTTCATCAATAAATTCGGCAAAGATTTGATTGGTAACTTCAAAAAATATCAAGATTTAGGTTGTATTGAAATTACAACATCAGGCGCAACACATGGTTTTTCACCGCTACTTGCAACTGATTCAAACTTGAATGCTCAATTCAAAGTTGGTTCAGACACAACAAAAAGATTTTTCGGCAAAAAAGCTCGTGGTTGCTGGCTTCCAGAATGTGCTTACCGTCAAGGTTATGAATTTGTTGGAAAAGATGGTGAAAAGAAATGGCGCCCTGCTATTGAAGTAACTCTTCAAAACAATGACATTGAATATTTCTTCACAGAATCTCATGTTATTGAAGGTGGAAATTCAATCGGTAATAGAAGAAGCATTGGTTGCTACGGAAACATTGAATACATTCCACTTCCAAATCGTGAAAAAACAGGCTACGACACATATTCAGCATACTGGCTCCCAGATGCGCAAGTTGCTGTTATGGGAAGAAATGATAGAGCAGGCTATCAAGTTTGGTCTGCTGCAGATGGTTACCCAGGAGATGGTTGCTTCCGTGAATTCCACAGAAAAGACTGCAACTCTGGTATGCACTATTGGAGAATTACTTCAGAAACTGCAGACCTTGGTGATAAAATGCTTTACGACCCAGTGCTTGCAATGAATAAAGTAAATGAAAATTCAGACCACTATACAACTTTGATTTACCACTTGTTAAATGACTATAAAATGGCAAATGGTGGCAAAGAAGGTCTTGTGATGGTTTCATTCGACACAGAACTTTACGGTCACTGGTGGTTCGAAGGTGTTGAATTTATTAAACAAGTTATTAAAAAATTCAACCAATATCTTCCAGAAGTTCAAATGATGACAGCTGGCGAATATTTGGCTGCTCACCCACCTGTTGAAGCAATTCAAATTCCTGAATCTTCATGGGGTCAAGGCGGACATTTCTGGGTATGGCAAAACCATTTAACAGAATGGATGTGGCCAATTATTCACTCTTGTGAAAAAAGAATTATCGAAATTGTTTCAAGATATGAAAAACAACCAAAAGATAATCCATTGCTTATGAGAGCATTGAACCAATTAGCTCGTGAAAACTTGCTACTTCAAAGCTCAGATTGGCCATTCTTAATCACTACATGGCAAGCAAAAGACTATGCAACAGATAGATTTAGAGAACATGTTGCACGTTTTGAGCAAATTGCTGATATGATTGATGCTGGTTGCATTAACGAAGCTGAACTACAAGAAATTGAATCAATTGATAACTGCTTTGCAGAAATTGATTACAGAGTTTATTTACCTGTTGAAGAAGGAATGCTTCCTCAACAATCAACAAAACTCGCTCCTTTATATGAAGGCAGAGTTGAGCAATTCGCAGCAATTAACAAATAATTGATAAGCAATTAAGCGAATTAATAATTTAAAACTCCCTCAGAAATGGGGGAGTTTTTTGTTGTGAAATTTAAACAACATTAATTGATATTAATGAATAAATCTTCTATTTTGCAATTTAGAGCATCTTTAATATCAAAAATAAAAGCAAGGCTAGGGAACTTTTCTGCTCTTTCAACACAACCAAGATAATTTCTTGCAGTACCTACTCTAAATGCAAGTTCTTCTTGTGAAAGATCTTTAGATTTTCTCAAGGTTTGAATATTCTTTCCAAGAATTTTATATAATTCAAGATGTTTTGTTTTGTCCCTGTTCACACCACCTATTGTGTTGTATTATATTAGAATTATCTACCACCTATTAGGTAGCAAATAAATACAAGGAGAAAGTTATGAAAAAATTTAAAAAAACACTTTTAATTGATTTAGATGGTGTTTTGAATGAATATCAAGGCGGTTTTGATGAAAATTTTATTCCAAAACCAAAGCAAGGTGCAAAAGAATTTTTAGAAAAATTAAGTGAAAATTTTGAATTAAAATTATACACAACAAGAAATAAACTTCTTGCTTCAAAGTGGCTTATAGAAAACAAAATTGATAATTATTTTACAGATATTACAAACATAAAAGAGCTATCTTGGCTTGTGCTTGATGATAGATGTTTAACATTTGATGGTAATTTTGAAAATGCACTTCAGCAAATTCAAAATTTCAAACCTTGGTATAAAAAATAAAACCCTCTAAAACAGAGGGTTTTTTGTTATAACCTGTCCTCGAGAGGATTCGAACCTCCG
>JAZNJP010000094.1:0-2582 GCA_045578125.1 Candidatus Gastranaerophilales bacterium
TAGACATTCAACTTCCATCGATGAATGGTTTTGAAATACTTGAACACTTGCATGATGATGCTATCGAACTCCCTAAAATCCTCATTGTATCCGCATTTGCAATGGAGCACGAAATTGCTGTGGCAAGGCAACTTGGTGCTAAAAATTATCTAACAAAGCCGATAGATATCATAAATTTCATCAATACAGTTTCTGATATTTTAAATGGAGGTGATTCTCCATGTTAAATAACAGAATTTTCTCAATTATTGATGGTTTTCCTGTTAACCCAGCAACAAAAACATTGTTCAAAAAGATGTATTTAATTTATTACCACAATGTTGAATTCAGCATCTTCAAAGACGTGCACGGTTGGACAAAATGCTACACATATCTTGGATTGCCAATAAAAGATAAATTAAAACTATATGTTGATTTCAATTTAGCCGCTTTTGCTTTAGGGCCATTTTATTATTTTGCACACAAAATGCAAAAAAAAGGCTTTATTTTACTTGCAATAATTTTTGCCCTATATAAGCTAGGCTCAATATTTGCACAAGCTATTCCACTTATATTTTTATATAGCGGGCTATATGCGAACAGAGACTGTTTCTTGTATCACATAAAAGCTGACAAGAAAATTCAAGGTAACCCAGATGTGCTTGTAAGCCAAATTGATGAAAATATAATGTCGCAGATTATAGAAAAATCAAGAGTGCAAATTGTTCTACCCCTCGCTGCGTTATTATTACAAGTGGGAATAATCGGTATGTTTGGCTTAAATGCTTGGAGAGAAATCGAATTTCGCACAACTTTAAATAATATCCCCCAAGTCTGCAAAGACATGTATGATTGTGAAACTTATATTTCAGAAAAAGAAACGTTGCCAAGCACAAAAAAATACGCTCGCACATACTATAATATTGCTTGCGCATACACGTTAATGAATAATGACCGCAAAGCACAAGAATATTTTCTAACCGCCGCAATAAAAGACAAAAACTATATCCGCACATATATTACAAGAGGAAATATATACTTTAAGCAGGAAGAGTATGAAAAAGCAATCAATGACTACAAAACTGCTCTTAAAATCGACCCTAAATTAAATGAATTAAATTACAACATTGGAAGGTGTTATTACAGATTAGGTCAATTTCCAGAAGCACTTTCATATTTTGATAAAGCAATAAAAGAAAACCCAAGAGATCCAAAATTCTACGAAATGCGCGCATACTCAAAAATATACATAAGAGATATTGCTGGTGGCAAAAAAGACTTAAGAGAAGCAATCAAAATATATGGCATTCATTCATATTTCCCTGCAACTAATGCTGCCGCAAGAAAAGAAGCTCTTGAAAGATATTATCGCTCACTCAAATAAAATTTGTTTTAAATTTCGTCTTGTTTAAAGCGAAAACTTTCAGTTTGATATTTTTTAATCATATCATCGTAGCCGCCAATTCTTACGCCGTTTAAAATAATTTGCGGCACTGTCACTTCGCCTTTTATATCATATTCCTTGGCAAGTCTTTCAAGATTTTCATCTTCATTATCATCGAGCCTGATTTGCTCGTAGCTTAAATTTTTCTCGTTCAAAAAAGCAAGGGCTCTCTTGCAATATGGGCAATAATCAAGCGTATAAATTTTAATTGTCATTACAGTCTCTCAATTATTTTTTTAATATCTTCAGCTTCATCAGCCGACACATCAAAAGTTAAATAATCTGTAAAATATTCTTTAGCGTCTTCTTTGTCTCCTCTTGCCATAAAAAGTGTCCCTAATTTTTTATAAGCAAAAGAAAATTTAGGATTTATAGCAAGACATTTAAGATAGCTTGAAATTGCTCTATCTTTTTCGTCGTTCGCTTCATACGCCATACCTAAATTGAAATACATAACAGGAGTTTCATGAAGTTCAATCAAATTTTCATAGTAGCTAATTGCAGTTGGATAATTGCCGAGCTCAAAATAAATTCTTGCAGACTCATACAAAACATCAGGATTATCTGGATATTTTTCTTCTAAAAGCTCCAGTTGCTCAAGCGCATCTTCCCATCTGCAATTATCAACCAAGTCACGAATAATATCAATTGCGGTTGGTTCGTTTTGTTCAACTTGTTGATTTTCAATTTTTTCTGTCATAATTCCACTCTATAATATCTATTAATTATTTTATTCGCCAAGTGTTTATAGAAGCATTAACACTTCTCTTATAACTTTACAAGCTGTTGCAGTTGAAACTCTTGTTGGGTCAATATCTGGAGCAAGCTCAACCACATCTGCGCCTATAATATTATATTTAGATAACTCTTTAAGCCAAGTTAAAAATTCATTATATGGCATACCACCAGCTTCTTGAGTTCCGACGCCCGACATACAACCAAGCTCTAAAACATCTAAATCAATGGTCAAGAAAACATTTTTGCCTTCCAGACATTTTAGTTCAGTTTTATCAAAAAGCTGCGTTGAAAACTTTTTCATAATATTATATTCAGGCTTTTCACCGCTTCTTATACCAACTTGTTTAATATTTTCAAAACCAATTTCAGAACCAATTTTATACATAACGCCAGCGTGCGTTAACTCTTCACCTAAATATTC
>JAZNJP010000095.1:0-2492 GCA_045578125.1 Candidatus Gastranaerophilales bacterium
ATTACACGGGAGCTTCGATTGAAACACAAACCACAAGTTACATTGGTGCCTTTGCTGGGGTGCAAGACGGTGGTTCAATTTCATATTGTGGATATAATTCAGATTTGTCATCTATTGGTGCAGTGGACAGCAATTCTTTTAATGGTATTGATGCTATGACTCTTGCTGAAATGCAAGATGCAATTGATGAAATAACACTTCTTGCAAATCCAAATGCAGTGCTTCCAGAAACCCCCGAAACAGGTGCAGGTGGAATATCTGGCGGAACCGGCACAACTTCAACCACAATAATTTCAAATGTATATTCAAGTGCTACGTTTGACATAACAAACGAAAACTCCGTTCTTGGCGGTCTTGTGGGCACGGCAGATGGTGGTATGATTATGAATTCATATTCATCTTCAAGCTTAGCAGCTGCAGCTGGTGCAACTGGTGGAATTGCGGGCGAAGCTCAAAATATTGCACTTGAAAATTGCGCATATCTAAATGTTAACGATGCATTTGGAAATTATTCAACAGCAACTGGAACAGAAACTATCTCTGGGCAAGATGCCGCTTGGTTCAATGACATAAATAATGTTAAAAATATTTTAAGCACTGGTGTTGGCGAAATTGCTTGGAACTTCAAAGTTGAAGGTACACCAAACCTTCCTAATGTTGGAGGAATAACAGGTGCAGGCGACTTAAGTGGCGTTGGCGCGAATGTTTCCGTTACTCTTCAAGATATTTCTGTTGAAGAATTTGAAATGATTCAAGACGGCTATCTTGTTGTTAAAAATCAAGCAGATTTCATAAAAGGACTTCAGGAAAACAGAGATATCTTGCTTATGGAAGATGTTGATCTTTCAAACTGGATAACTGTTGACAGCTACACAGGAACAATTAACGGTAATGGCAAAACAATTAAAAATCTTGGCGAAACCTTAATTGGAACGGCAACAGGTGCTACAATTAAAGATTTAAAATTTGAAAATGCAGAAATTTCAATGGCTGGCGAAAATACAGGTATCATTGCAAACACAGTTGCAGGCGGAAGCATTTCAAAAATTGAAATTTCAGGTTCTGTTGTAGGCACAGGCTCTGTTGGAGCAATTGCCGGCTCTGTTTCAAACGCGAGCATTGTTGATATCAAAGCAGATGTTGAAGTGTTAGCTGGTGCTAAAGACGCTGTTCTTGGTGGTTTGGTGGGCACAGCAACAGGCTCTAACACGCACATTGATAATGTTGAAGTTTCAGGTACAGTCAAAGGTGGCGAAGTTGCAGGCGGTGTTGTGGGTAATATTGCAGGTGGTAAAGTAACAAATGCAGATTCAACCGCAAATGTCAGCGCAACAGGCATGGCCGAAGCAGTTGCACATGAGTTTATTTATGTTGACACGGCAGATGAGCTAAAACAAGCACTTTTAAATAATGAAAATGTAAAATTAACAGCAAATATTGACATTTCAACCGTAACTGGCGGTTGGGCAGATATAACCTACACTGGGATTTTTGATGGTCAAGGGCATACGATTTCAAACCATAGGGATATTACTGGTTTGTTTGTGAAAACTGAAAATGCAACAATTAAAAATTTAATTCTTGATAATTTTTATGTAGAAGGTAGTGCTTGCACTGGTGCACTAGCAAATCAAATTTCAAATACAACCATTGACAATGTCACAGTATTAGAAGGTACTGTTATAGGCGGCGGCGGCGGTCGTACTGGCGGACTTGTCGGTCGTGCGATTGATTCTAAAATATTGGATAGCTCTTCGTCTGCTACTGTCATAAATGATTACGAAGCAGGTGGGCTTGTTGGCGAAAATCTTTATGGAGTAATTTTGAATTGTTCAGCAAGTGGCGAAGTAACAGGTGCTATGGCGACAGGTGGGCTTGTCGGCAAAAATGAAGGCTTGGTGGCAAATTGTTATTCAACAGGCAATGTGAAAAGTACTGGCGAAAGAACAGGCGGTCTTATTGGCTGGAACGCTGGCGACGTAGCAAACTCTTATTCTGCTGGAATTGTTGAAAGTTCTAACTCAACATATCTTGGCGCATTTGTAGGTCTAGATAGTTCAAGTGCAACAATCGTGGACTGCGGCTATAACTCAGCCAATACAATGGCTGCAGTAGGCAGCTCAAGTGGTAATACTGCAGAAAGTTTTACACTGCATGAACTTGCTAATATAATTAAAAATATTTCAAGCGATGCAGCTGAAACAGCATATGTTTCATCAGAAACGCAATTACTTACTGCGCTTAAAAATAATCAAGACGTTGTCTTGATGGAAGATATTGATTTATCCACTATAATCTGGGAAGAAATAGTATACACTGGCACGTTTGACGGTGCTGGACATATAATATCTAATTTGAATCATCATGCTGGTTTATTTACTTCAACATATAGTGCCACAATAAAAAATTTGAAGCTTAAAGATTTTGAAATTACAAATGAAGACATGGGTACTAGTTCAGGAACACTTGTTGCTTGTGCTTGGGATACAAAT
>JAZNJP010000096.1:0-1876 GCA_045578125.1 Candidatus Gastranaerophilales bacterium
TGTTTTGGATTTAATGGTTCAATGTATGGTATCACAATTCTGTTCTTGTGATACAAAGATTTGATTCTTGCAATATGCATTTTTATTGTAGAATAGACTAATCCTTGGTTAATTAAATATGTTTGGAAATCAAAATTGAAAAGAACAGGCATAAATGCTAAACTTGTTCTATGAAAAATTTTTTTGAATTAGAAAAACTTGGAACAAATATTGAAACAGAGCTTATTGCAGGGTTTTCAGCGTTTGTCACAATGTCTTATATTTTAGTTTTGAATCCAAAAGTTTTATCTTTAGCGGGTTTTGATTTTGGCGCAACATACACTGTTTCTATTTTAATGACAGTTATTGCTTGCCTTATGACGGCGTTTTTTGTTAAAAAACCCTTTGCGCTTGCTCCATATATAGGTGAGAATGCATTTATTGCTTATACTGTGATTGCAATTATGGGTTATAGTTGGACTCAAGCACTCGGTGCAATATTCATCGCAGGTGTCCTGCTCTTTGCGCTCACGATTTTCAATATTCGTGTAGCATGTGTTGAGGCAATACCTAAAAATTTAAAATTAGCGTTTGTTGTTGGGCTGGGTATTTTTCTTGTTTTTATTGGGTTTAAAAGTGCTGGAATTGTTGAATTTTTGCCGAATGGTAATCTTGCAGTTGGAAATTTTTTAGCTAAAGAAACATTAATTGCGTTTATTGGTCTTTTGGTCATGTTTGTTTTAACTGTAAGAAAAGTTAAAGCGGCAATTTTATTTGGTATAGTTGTGTCGTTTGTTTTGGGTGTGATTTTTGGGGATATTTCGCTTCCTAATAAAATGTTTTCCGCTCCACCAAGCATTGAACCCGTATTTTTGAAATTGGATATTTTAGGAGTGTTAAATTTAAAATCATTCCCGCTTCTTTTCACTCTTATAATCCTTATTTTTACAGATACTATGGGTACTCTTATGGGGCTTGGAGCAAGAGCAAAATTACTCGACGAAAACGGGAATTTGTCTGAAATAAAAAAGCCAATGTTGGTAGATTCGGTCTCAACAATTCTTGCTTCACTTGGAGGAACAACAACAACAGGAGCTTATGCTGAAAGCGTTTCCGGAATTGAAGCTGGTGGAAAATCTGGAATTGTTCCCCTTGTGGTTGCTATTTTATTCTTTGGTGCGCTTTTTGTTTCACCTCTTGTAGAACAAATTCCTTCATATGCATATGCAGGTGCTTTGGTCATGGTTGGAATGCTAATGATTACAACAATTAAAGAAATAGACTTAGAAAAGCCAGCGGAATATATTCCAGCACTATTTGCAATTTTGGTTTCAGGGCTTGCACAAAATATTGGGCTTGGTATGTCTTTAGGGTTTTTCTTATATCCTGTGTGTAATTTATTTTCATTGAAGAGAACAAAAATCAACCCTATAATGTGGGTGCTTTCCATTATTTCTTTAATTTTTATAATTGTTTATCCATACTAAAGATGGTAATATTTTTGTTATGAAAAAAGAGCCAGAAATAACAATAATTATACCAGTTTATAACTGCGAAAAATATGTCCTTGAATGTTTAAAAAGTATTGCTTGTCAAACATTTGGCAATTTTGAAGCACTTGTTGTGAATGATGGTTCGGATGATAATTCAGAAAATATTATAATGAACTTTGTTGATAAAGATAATCGTTTTAAGCTTTTAACAAAGGAAAATAGCGGGCAATCAAGTGCGAGGAATTTAGGGTTAAGGTTGGCAAAAGGCAAATACATTGCATTTCTTGATTCAGATGACACAATAAAGCCAGATTTTTTTGAAAAACTATATAAAGAAGCAGAAGAAAAAGAACTAGATGTTGCAATATCTGGAATTGAAGTCGATAATCAAAAAACCGGTGAAA